>MHEL01000107.1:923-5632 GCA_001803815.1 Nitrospirae bacterium RBG_19FT_COMBO_42_15
GGTTATGAGCCGTCTCAAACCATACAACAGCCCGTGTAGACCTGACACCCTTGCTTTTGCGGAGACATCATCCACCATCACAAACATCTATATACAGAAGAGCACAGGCATGAGCATAAGGAAAGAGATTCCTCGCCTCGCTCAGAATGACATCATTTTAAAGAATTCCCCTTGTCAAAACAGGCAACTGTAGCTATAATTAAATCAAGTAACTCCTTTAACCTGCCATTGGGGGGCAAGTCAGTGCCAAGGTCTCTTTTAATAGTGGACGACTCCAAGTCTGTAAGGGATGCTGTTCAAAAGGCATTAATTGATATAGGCCTCTTTACTAATTTGTTTTATGCAGAAAATGGCATAAAAGCGCTTGATATCTTATTTAAAAATCAAGTAGATTTCATAATAACCGATGTTATAATGCCCGGGGTTGACGGCTTTAAGCTTGTCTCAACAATCAAAAATCAGGAAAAGTATAGGAATACCCCTGTAATAATGCTGACAGGGCAAAAGGACTCAATTGATAAGATTAAGGGGCTTGAGTTAGGGGCAAGCGATTATGTAACAAAGCCATTTGACCCAGGCGAGTTAATAGCGAGGGTAAAGGTGCTTATTAAAATGCAGGAATTGCAGGAGGAGCTTACACAAAAAAATCTTTTTCTCAAGTCTTTGAATCAGAAATTAGAGAAAATCGCGATAACCGATGAATTAACAGGCATGTTTAACAGAAGGTACTTTTTTAGCAGGCTTGTTGCAGAATTTGAAAGATGCAAGAGGTTCAGCCAAAACCTCGCCTGCGTTATGATTGATATTGACCATTTTAAAAAGATTAATGATACGCGCGGCCATCAGGTAGGAGATATTGTATTAAAGAAGGTCGGCCAGATTATATCAGAAAGCCAGAGGTCATACGACATCTTTGCAAGAATCGGCGGCGAGGAATTTGTAGGTTCATTAAGCAATGTAGACCAGAAAGGCGCATTAGAATTTGCTGAAAGGCTCCGCAAAAAGATAGAGTCTTATAATTTCTTGGAAGAGGTTGGCGAAACGCTTAAGGCTACAATAAGCATTGGCATAGGCGTCTATCCCCACAATAATATAGCTGTTGAGAATATTGATGATATAATAAAGATTGCAGATGATGCCCTATATAAGGCAAAAAATAGCGGCAGAAATATGACAGTAGTTGGATAAAGTAAGGGCTGTATTATAAGGTATAACTTCCTCCCCTGCCCTCTTCAGTTATTATGAATTGTAAAATAGTCTTTCCAACAGTTATTTTATCGCCATGTTTTAATACTGAAGGAGATGTTATCTTTTTATCATTTAAAAATGTCCCGTTTGTGCTTTTCAGATCTTTTAACACATAACTATTTGTAGCAGGTTCAATCGCACAGTGTTTTCTTGAAACACCTTCATCCTTGATTACAATATCATTGCTTGAACTCCTTCCAATTATCATATCCTTTTCTTTAAATTCATGCTCCTCGCCAAAGTTTTCGCCTTTAACAACTACAAGATATGCCCTGCCAGCCCTCGCGCCCTTTATTGAAGGCATTGCCTTTGTCCTGCCAGAGGTATCGTCCTCTTCTTTGCTAAAAAATAAAAGATTTCTATTTAAGATATTGGTAAGCATATATCTCGTCCTCCTCGTATAATATCTTTAATAGGGCAATTCATGAATTGCCCCTACCTTTGCAATGAGCCCTTTACCCAATCCTCAAAAAGACCAAGCTGTATCACCTCTTCTTTCGTAAACGGGATTGGATAATCACCTTCAAAACAGGCAGTGCAAAACCTGTTTTGCGAGTCTGGAACTATGCTAAGCATGCCTTCTGTGCTTAGATAGCTGAGTGAATCAGCAGTAATATACTTCTTTATTTCATCAATTGTATGGTTTGAGGCAATAAGCTCCTGCCTTGTAGGTGTATCTATGCCGTAAAAGCATGGGAAAAATATCGGAGGCGAGCTGATTCTCATGTGAACCTCTTTTGCGCCGGCATTGCGAATCATCTTAACAATCTTTCTGCTTGTTGTGCCTCTTACAATGGAATCATCCACTACCACCACCCTTTTGCCAGCCAACGCATCCTTTACAGGATTAAGCTTTATCTTAACGCCAAAGTGCCTGATTGACTGCTGAGGTTCAATGAATGTCCTTCCAACATAGTGGTTTCTTATAAGGCCGTTTTCGTACGGGATTCCTGAATATTCGGCATAACCTAATGCCGCAGGAACGCCTGAATCAGGCACAGGTATTACTACATCTGCATCAACATGATTATCTTCAGCCAATTTCCTGCCGAATGCCTTTCGTATTGTATTAACGCTGCTGCCAAAGACAAGACTGTCTGGTCTTGAAAAATATATATATTCAAATATGCAGAGCGCAGATCTTGTGTGAGGAAATGGATGATGCGATTCAAGCCCATTCTCATTTATTATAACAATCTCTCCTGGTTCAATATCCCTTACAAATTTTGCCTCAATAAGGTCTAAGGCACAGGTTTCAGATGCCAATACATAGGCGCCGTCAAGCCTTCCGAGTGATAATGGCCTGATGCCTAATGGATCCCTGATTGCAATAAGCTCCTTTTCTGTTAATATCAGAATCGAATAAGAGCCTTTTATTTTGCTTACAGCATCTATTATCCTGTCAATTAAATTCTTTTCCCTTGAAAGGGCTATAAGGTGTACTAAAACCTCACTGTCATTTGTTGACTGAAAAATTGAACCGTATGCCTCAAGTTCATCCCTTATAAGTTTTGAATTTATCAGATTGCCGTTATGAGCCAAGGCTAAGGAACCAAGCGCATAATTAACTGTTATAGGCTGAAGATTTTTTGTGTGGCTGCCGCCTGTTGTTGAGTATCTGTTGTGCCCGATTGCCATATCTCCGGGCAATTTTTTCAATACATCACTTGAAAATATGTCAGAGACAAGTCCCATTGCCTTTTCATAAAAATGGTGCATCCCATTAGACGATACAATGCCGGCGCCCTCCTGTCCCCTGTGCTGCAAGGCATAAAGGCCGAGGTAGGTAAGATTTGCTGCCTCAGGATGGCCGTAAATCCCAAAAATTCCGCATTCATCATTAAATTTATCAGAACCTAATATCATGGTCACCTTAATTTATGGCTGATTACGTTTTATTCATCATGTTTTTTATTGAATCATGCCATGCATTATTCAAATTATCTATTGATATATCAATCAATTTGCTGCTGTTATTATTAATGATTAATCTCTCACCGCCAACTTTGCCAATCAATGTATATGGTATTTTATAACCTTCAAGAACATTTTTCAAACTATCTATTTTAGCAGGCGAGGCAGTTATTATTATTCGTGATTGAGTCTCTCCAAATAAGAGCGCATCAATCCGCATCTTTTCATTTAAGTCTATTACTGCTCCTATTTTCTTTTCCTTATTTGAGATGCAGCATTCTGAAAGCGCCGCAGCAAGACCTCCTTCAGAGCAGTCATGCGCTGATTTAATCAGACCCATTTTATTTGCATCAAGAAGCGTCCTGTGAATCTTGACCTCTAAATTTAGGTCTATTTCAGGAGGGTTGCCTCTTTCAATGTCATGCGTTACTTTAAGATATTCACTCCCTCCAAGCTCTTCTTTATTTTCACCTAAGAGTATAATTATATCGCCGTTATCTTTAAAATATTGCGATATATACTGCTCTGCAGATAAGATTAAACCAACCATGCCAATTACAGGAGTTGGATATATAGATATGCCCTTAGTATCATTATAGAAGCTTACATTGCCGCTTATAACAGGTGTATTCAATGCCCTGCACGCATCAGAAATTCCTTTAACTGACTGCTCAAACTGCCACATAATTTCAGGCTTTTCTGGGTTTCCAAAATTCAGACAGTCTGTAATGGCAAGCGGTTTTGCCCCTGAACATACAAGATTTCTTGCAGCCTCTGCAACTGCAATTACCCCGCCTTTATACGGATCAAGATAACAGTACCTGCTGTTGCAATCTGTAGTGATTGCAAGCGCCTTTGATGTGTCTTTTATTCTTATTACTGCTGCGTCTGAGCCTGGTATAAGGATTGTGTTTGTTCTTACCATATGGTCATACTGTTCATACACCCATGCCTTATTTGTTATTGTAGGAGAAGAAAGAAGTTTTATAAGAGCATCATTAAGATTATCTGAAATAGATATCTGATTTATATCAAGGAAATTAATCTCATCCTGAGTTTTTGGCCTTGCTATCGGCCTTTCATATACAGGCGCCTCTTCTGTCAGCGCCTCTACAGGGATCTCTGCAAAAATCTTTTTTCCATACTTTATTCTCAGCTTGCCGTCGCCTGTAACCTTTCCAATCTTTACAGCATCTAAGTCCCATTTTTTGAATATATTGAATATCTCTTTTTCCTTATCCTTTTCTGCAACTATGAGCATACGCTCCTGTGATTCTGAAAGCATTATCTCATACGGTATCATCCCCTCTTCTCTTGCAGGAACTAATAAAGTGTCAATCTCAATGCCTGTCCCTGCCCTTCCAGCCATTTCAGAGGATGAGCTTGTAAGCCCTGCGCCGCCCATATCCTGAATACCGACAATTAAGCCCTTTTTCATTGCCTCAAGGCATGCCTCAAGAAGGAGTTTTTCAGTAAATGGGTCTCCAACCTGAACATTCGGCCTTTTAGCCTCAGAAGCATCATCAAACTCCTCCGACGCCATTGTA
>MHEL01000107.1:5660-12644 GCA_001803815.1 Nitrospirae bacterium RBG_19FT_COMBO_42_15
TTGAACCGACATAGATGACTGAATTCCCGATACCGCTTGCATTTCCTTTAAAGATAGCATCTGTTTTTAAGATACCCAGGCAGAATGCATTTACAAGAGGGTTTAAATTGTAACATTCAGAAAAATAGATTTCACCGCCTATTGTAGGCACACCCATACAATTGCCATAGTCTGCAATTCCAGAAATAACGCCCTCAAAGAGAAACCTGTTTTTTGTAGGCTGCAAAGGACCGAAGCGAAGCGAATTTAACAGGGCTATCGGCCTTGCACCCATTGTAAAGATATCCCTTAATATGCCGCCAACGCCTGTTGCAGCGCCCTGATACGGCTCTATAAAAGAGGGGTGATTGTGGCTCTCAATCTTAAATACTGCTGCAAGCCCGTCGCCGATGTCAATTGCCCCTGCATTTTCACCAGGCCCCTGAACTACTATCTCGCTTTTCGTAGGAAATTTTCTCAGATGCACCTTAGAGCTTTTATAACTGCAGTGCTCGCTCCACATTACAGAAAAGATTCCAAGTTCAGTAAAGGTAGGCTCTCTTCCGAGGAGCTGTATTATCTTTTGATATTCTCCATCAGTAAGGCCGTGGTCTTTTATCAGCTTTTTAGTTATTTTTGGCTCTTCTCTTGCTAAAGTTTTCACCTTACAACACCTTTGCAAAATTTATTATTGAGTTGAATATCAGCCTGCCGTCTTCATTACCGAGTATAGCTTCTGCACATCTTTCAGGATGAGGCATCATCCCGAGGATATTTCCCTCTTTATTGCATATACCAGCAATATTTTCAATAGAACCATTAGGATTTGCTGAATCAGTTATATTGCCGGATTTATCAGAGTATCTGAAGATTATCTGTTGATTTTTAATAAGAGTGGAAAGTGTCTCTGAATCAGCAAAATAATTGCCCTCTGCATGGGCAATGGGTATCCTTAATATTTTTTTATCAGTGCATTTGTTTGTAAAGGGTGTATTGGTATTTTCAATCCTGATATAAATATCTTTGCAGATAAACTTTAAGGATCTGTTTCTCAGCATTGCCCCTGGCAGAAGGCCTGCCTCAAGGAGTATCTGGAACCCGTTGCATATCCCGATTACTAAACCGCCGTTTTTCGCAAATTTCTTTACTTCCTTCATTACAGGCGAAAATTTGGCAATTGCCCCTGTTCTTAAATAATCGCCGTAGGAAAAACCTCCGGGGATAATTATTACATCAAAACCCTTAAGTTCTCTTTCCTTGTGCCAAACGAATTCAGCCTCGCAATTCAGGACATGCTTAATTACATGATAGCAATCATGGTCACAATTAGAACCGGGGAAAACCAGAATACCGAACTTCATCATTTACTCGTTTATTTTAAGAAATTCCTTAACCACCCTTAATAGTTCATTTGTCTGAATAGGTTTTGTTACATAGGCATTTGCACCGAGTTTTAATGCCTTTTCCCTGTCAACATCAGCGCCCTCTGTAGTTATAATTATAATAGGAACATCATTATAAGAAGGATTCCCGCGCAGTATGCTCAAAAGCTTTAATCCGTCCATCAGAGGCATATTTATATCAAGCAATATAAGATTGAATTTATTGCCTGATAATTTCTTTAAGGCGTCAACGCCGTCATTTGCCTCAGTAACCTGTGAATTGTGTATCCTCTTTAAGGCAAATGTTATAAGCTGCCGCATGGTCGGCGAGTCATCTACAACAAGAAAATTATAGCTTGACATAAACTGCTCTCCATTAATTATATTATTACACAGATAAAGGCTCTCTATAATCAGTGTAATCTTTTGCTATTTACTTTGGTTTTGGCTTGCCGCTCAATAACTCTATAAAACCCTGTATGGTTGACAGTTTTCTTTCAGACTGGGCATACAACCTTGAGCTGAATATTGCTGTTGCTGCATGGCCAGCGAGCATGGAAAACAATTCATAATCAACCCGCGTAAAACCCTTTTTCTGCATCAAAAGCGAATAGACAACCAGAACCCCTATTACATGCTCCTTTATCTTCAATGGAATGCATACCAAAGGCTCTTTTAGCTCATCTCTTTTTTTCTCAAAGTCTTTTTCAAAATAGCTCTCCCCGCTCTTTGCTACATTACCAACAACGCCTATCCCTATCTTAATATTTGGTATTTCACTCTTATCGACGCCCTCTGATGCTGCAGCAACAAGCTCATTAACATCCTCATCTAACAGCATTAATGAAAATTTCTCGGCGCCTATAAGGTTTATTATAATTTCTACAACTATTTTTAAAACCTCATATATATCAAGAGTGGAGTGAAGCTGATAGCTCGCTACATAAAGATTTGCAAGATTATTATTCTCCTCTTCAACCTCTACATATCTTGCCGCAAAATCCTTGTTCTCAGACTCAACCTCTTTAAATTTATTCACAATATAATTTTTTTCTTCTTCTAAGTGAGCAATAGTATCCTTTAGGAGCTTTACCTGGCTATTATCAACCTGTTTTTTATTATTTCTTATGTCCTCTTCTAATTTTATAATCTTAAATCTTAACCGCTCATTCTCTTTTAACAATTCATGGGTAAACTCCTCGCCCTTTTTAAAGACCTGTAGAAAATCCTCAACTTTTTTAAATAGTTCAGCTTCTTTTATATCTTTTTCTTCACTGCTCATATTAAACCCCTATGTAAACTTAATAACTGACCTTATTGTTTCAATAATAGCAGATAACTGCATTTATATCAAGGTTTATGTTTCAAACTTATGATATGCATCTTCTTATAATTTCTCCTGCAATCTTTGGAAGCGGAAGAATAATATCAATACTGCCGTCTTTAATTGCCTCTCCAGGCATGCCAAATACAACTGCTGTCTCCTCTGATTCTGCAATAGTCTGGCCTTTCTTATCCTTTATCTCTCTCATGCCCCTCTTTCCGTCATTACCCATTCCGGTAAGGATAACGCCTAACACCCTATTTTCAAATACCTCTGAGGCTGAGGCCATCATAACATCTACAGAAGGGGTATAAAGATCGCTTACAGAACGTTTTTTAAGATTTACCTTTACGCTGTCACCCTTTCTTTTAAATGTCAAATGATAACCGCCTGGCGAGATAAGCACCCTTCCTTTATTAACATTATCCCCCTCCTCTGCCTCTTTTACCTCAACCTTTGAGTTTTTATCCATACGCTCTGCAAAATAACGGGTAAAGCCTGCTGGCATATGCTGCGAAATGGCAATGGCAACAGGAAACTTTTCAGGCAAAACAGAAATTATTGACTGAAGCGCCGGAGGACCGCCTGTTGAAGAGCCTATTGCCACTAAATCTATACTTGAACTTTCAATAACCTTTTGAGTTGCCTTTTCTTCATGGGCGTGCACATCAGGCTTATTATCCCCGGATATAAACTTGAGCCTTGACATTAACTTTTCAACAGGGAGTCCGGCAATTATCTCCACCTTTTTCAGGAGGTCGTCCTTGATAATATTTATCTCATTTGATATCTTCTTTGTGGGTTTTGCCAAAAAGTCTACTGCGCCGAGGTCTAAGGCTGTAAAAACACTCTTAGTATCTGACTGAGAGCTGACAACTATGACAGGAATCGGATTATTCGCCATAAGCCATCTTAAGAAGGTGAAGCCGTCCATATTCGGCATCTCTAAATCAAGGGTTATAATATCAGGCTTATGAACTGTTACACTCCTTATGGCCTCCCTGCCGTCTGCAACAGTATCCAATACTTCTATATTAGGCGATGACTGTAGCATTGCCGCAATAGACTGTCTGTTGAATGCAGAGTCGTCAACTACAAGAACACGGATTTTTTTATTCAAGCTAATTCCTCCGGTTGATTTAAAATTTCAAATCTATTTTACTATCTTTTGATACACCATATCATTCTTAAAATGCCTGAGTGTAAAGGCTGTTGAAATGTTTATTAGAGATTCTGAGTGGCCGAGCAATAAAAAACCAAGATTGCTTAATTTTTCATAAAACATCTCAATAACCTTTTTTTTTGCAGGCATATCAAAATATATAATTACATTTCTGCAAAATATCACATCCATCCTGTTTATAAATGCAGATTTATCAGAATCGAGCAGATTGAAATATCCAAAATTGACCTTTTCCTTTACCTTATCTGAAATCTTGCAGCCATTTTCTTCTTGAATAAAATATTTTGCAATCATTTCAGAGTCAGTTGTCCTGAAGGAATGTTTCTGATAAAACCCCTTTCTTGCAGAATGAAGCACCCTGTGGCTTATATCAGTCGCAAACACTTCTATATTTACATTATTAAACATTTTTGATTCTAAAAAGAGCATCGCTATAGTATATGCCTCTTCACCTGTTGAACAGCCGGCGCTCCATATCTTTATATCTTTGCTGCCTTCCTTCTTCTTTATATCTATTATTTCAGGCAGTATCTCCTCTGAAAATGCCTTAAGCTGAGGCATCTCCCTGAAAAAATAGGTCTCATGGTTTGTAACAATATCAAGGAGGCTGGCTAATTCAGCGTCCTTTTCCCTGTCATATCTTAAAAAATAGTAATAATCCTTAAAACTTTTAAACTGATGCCTTTGGACGCTATTTGTCAGCCTCATTCTGAGGATGTCCTTTGAATTCTCATCAAACCATACACCGCTGCTTTTATATATCAAATCCTTCAGGAGCTTGAATATCTCATCGCTTAATTCAATAGGCTCATCATTAAACATTGCTGTCCTTTACCCCGTTAGAGACAAGGCGCCGAAGGCGCCTGACGGCTGCCTCTGGCAGCCTGTCTCTAACGGGGTTTACTTTTCAATCTTCCCCAGTATATCACTTGCATATTGTTTAAGCATGGCGTCCTTCTCCATGCGCATTAAATCCTCAAGCGCGCTTTTTGCGCCTTCTGTCTTTAGCTGACCCAAGACCTTAATTGCAGCAAGCTTTACATCCCAGTCTTTATCATTTATAAGTTCAACTACCTTGTTTGTCGCCTTTTTGTCGCCAATCATGCCAATGGCGTCAATTGCAGCGATCTTTACTACACCAACCTTATCATCAAGCATTTCTATTATCGGTTGAACTGCATCCTTTCCGCCAATCTCTGCTATTCCTTTTACTACTGCAACCCTTATCCAGATATCATTATCATTCAATAGAGAAATCAGCGGATTAAGGAATTTTTTATTTTTCTTGCCGACTATCGCTGAGACCGCCGCATAACGGACCTGCTTCTCTTCATCTGTAAGGGCAACCATAAGACCGCCTTCTACAGCAGGGTCATTTATAGAGCCGAGTGCATTAACTGCGCACTGCCTGACATAAGGGCTTTCATCCTTCAGCATAAACAATAGATTTCCAACCGCCTCTTTAGCATTTATCTTCCCTAAGATCCTTGCGCCGTTGCCCCTTATATTCTCATTCTCATTAGAAAGCATTTTAACAAAATGTGAAATCAGGGATTTATCCTTAATCCTGCTTAAGGCGTCAACAGCAGCCTCCTGCACATTCGGATATTCATCATTCAGAAGGTCTATTAACGCCTTAGAGGCAGCGGCATCGCCGATCTTTCCAAGCGCAAGGGCGCTCGTCTGCCTTACATGCCCGTTTTCATCGCCTAACAGCAAAGTAAGGTGATTAACAGATTTTTTATTTCCAATCTCGCCTAAAATCCTTGCAATCGCCTCCCTGACAACCTCATCCCCTTTTATAATCTCTTCAATTACAGCATCCTCAGCATCCCTGCCTATGTTGATTATTGCGTTAATGACCTCATTTTTATAATCACTGTCTATAAGCTTCAGCAATGGTTTTACTGAATTCAGGTTTTTTGACCATCCGAGCATCTTTATTGCTGAGATTCTGACTTTTGGGTTAAAGTTTTCCAATGCATCTATAAGATATGAAACAGCTTCATCGTTTAATGTTTCCTTGACCTTTAAAACAATTTTGTTTCTAATATTTTTTTCATTATTCTTTTCATAAATATTAATAATAGAATTAAGGGCAGAGTTTCTTAACTTTTTATCTTTAAAGGAAGCGGTAAGCGCATCCAATGACTTTATATCGCCTATTGCGCCGAGGGCTTCTACAACAGCCTTCTCAATGCCATTTTTATTTATCATCTCTATTAATACATCAACTATTTTCGGATTGCCGATCATCTCTAATGCCTTAATAACTGTGTAAAGAAAAAGCTTGTCATCGCTCTCTTTCAGCGCTTTTACCAGCGGTTCTATTGCTGACTCATCCCTTAGCTTGCCGAGCGACTCAACAGAGGAAAGAGATACATTTTCATCAGTATCAGACAAGCTGTTTATTAATGCATTGGCAGCCCTTTTATCATTGATATCGCCTAAAATATCTGCGGCAAACTTCCTGACATCCCTGTCGTTATCCTTAAGGGTGTCTATCAGAAAGGGAACGGACAATGCGCCAAGCTTTGTCAATACCTCCACAGCGGCATTCCGCAGGCCTGCATTATCTTCTGACCTCAGGGATGAAATCAGTCCGATGAAGATATTATCATTGTGCTCAAAATTCAATAACGCCGAAACAGCGGTCTTTCTTACACGCCAGTCCTCATCACCTAATGCCTTGAGCAGCGGCTCTATGCATTCTTCAGTGCGAAGCTCGCCGAGCCTCTCAACTGCACGGCGTCTAATCTCGGTTTCTTTTGATGACAAGTCGCTTATATATTTATTTATCTTATTTATCATTTTTTTTAAACCCGATTAAAGATTTAATGATTTTCTCTTATTCCTGATAAACTCCTCTAATGTTTCATTAAAGTAATTTGTAGCCGATAAGATTTCAGGCGGCACCCTTTCCTTATAAAGTTTTTTGCCTTCTTCAATCTCTGCCTTTAATACCTCATAAAATTTATTATTTCTGATGCCATTTTCAACAGCCTTTTGATTGTAAAGGGCAACATCCGAAATAATAATCCTTGCAAATCTTTTTGCCTTTTCATGCTCTGGGGATAGATTCTCAGCTTTTTCTTCTATCCTTACTACTTCCTCTT
>MHEL01000107.1:12678-24584 GCA_001803815.1 Nitrospirae bacterium RBG_19FT_COMBO_42_15
AAACGGCGGCGGCAATGAGATTTCATCGCCTCTAAAGGCTGCGGCATCATTTTTGCTTAAATCAATCTTTTCCACTGCTGCCTTTTCTTCATAACTGCCTTCAATAGGGAGCGGAGACTTATATTCATTTTCAGCAGGCTTTTGATATTCGGCAGCAGCCTGCTCAGAAAAATTCGTTTCCAACAGGCTCTTAACCTTAGCCATAAGACTGTCTCTGATATGATGTTTTTCAATATAATCATCTGCGCCAAAGAGAGACTGAGGCTCTCTTTTGTATCTTGTCTTATCATATACAGAAGCAATTAATATCACGACAGTGTCCTTCAGCTTTTCGCTGTTTTTGATTATCTCGCTGATCTCAAAACCAAACATCTGTGGAAGCCCCACATCCAATATTGCAACCGCTGGCCTTTTTTCATGGATTAAGGATAGCGCTGTCCTTCCGTCAGATGCGTGCAGAACCTCAAAACCATGTTCAACCAAAATCTCGTTTATTATCTTACTTGCTGCGTCTCCATCCATTGCAACAAGTATAATATTTACATTTATATCCTTTACTGCTCTCTTTTCTTCAGGTTTTGTCGCCACATGAGCGGGTACTGCTGCCTCCTTTGCAGGCTCTTTCATCGGAGGGGTCTTTTTTGCGCCTCTTTTAACAGAAAACATTGCATAGCAATGCACGCATTTAACCTTAGCCTCGCCTGTTGAAAGGGCTCCCTCATCAACCTCAATCTTCTCGCCGCATTTTGGACACTTGATAATCATATAAAACTACTCTCCTTCTGTATCTTGAGCTTGCCTGATAAAATCACTGGTATCAGTATTTTCTTCCTCATATTCTTTTACAGCCTTATCTCTGCTTTTTTCTTTAATGGACGCCTTTAAACTTATCTTTTCGCTTACTGTTAAAATCCTGTCTAAATCCATTAAAAGTAAAAGTCTGCTGCCTATCTTACCCAAGCCTTTAATAAATTGGGCGCTGACACCTTTTACAATCTCTGGGGGCGGACATATATCGCCCTTTCCCATGGAAATTACATCTGAAACCAAATCAACAATCAGTCCGATTATCTTCCCATTAAGCCTTGCAATTATAATCCGCTCTGTCGGTAAAGGCGTCTCAGGGATCTTCAGGCCAAACCGCTTTCTAAGGTCTACTATTGGAATGATGCTTCCCCTTAGATTAATAACTCCCTCTATAAACCTCGGCGCCTTTGGTATGGCTGTAATCTTCAAAGGCTTAACAATCTCCTTAATCCTCATAATATCCAGTGCAAACTCCACTGTCCCAATGGAAAACACAGCAAACTTTATTTTATCTTCTTCTGTTTTCTTGACTATATCTGCCATAGTTTAATTATCTTTTTTTAACACCCTGTCAAGGTTTAAGAGTATTAAGAGCCTGTTGTTTGTTCTTGCAACACCCTTTAGATACTCTGCATCAGCGCCTTTAATAATCTGCGGTGTGGGTTCTATAATATCTTCATTTATCTTTAACACTCCTGTAACTGCGTCAACTGTAATGCCGACAAACTCTTCGTCAAAATTTACTATTAAAATCCTGCTTTGACTATTATCAGAGGCGTCTGCCTCAGACAATCCAAGCCTTTTTTTTAAATTGTATACAGGCACAATAACACCCCTGAGAGATATTATTCCTTTAATATACGAAGGCACCCTTGGAACCTTTGTTACCTCAACAGGCCTTATAATCTCTTTAATCCTGTTTATGTCAATAACATACTCCTCGTTTGATAATTTAAAGGCAAGAAGCTCCACCTTCTCTTCATCAATAGCTGTCTCTGTTGACGCAGTCTCTTCAGAAATATCCGTAATCTGCATTTCATCAGTCTCAGATTCTGACAATGACAAGGCCTCGTCTTCCTGCAGCTTGTTTATTGATCTTTTTTTCGCCTTCATAGAAGCATTATTTTGCGGTTTCTTTTTATTTGAACCTTTATTTGCAGATAAATCTGCCATTTTATCCTCTTTTATTTTTTAATTTTGCTCTTTTTGATCTCATCGCTATAAAAACAAATATTGTTTCTCTTTTCTTTTGCGCTATAAAGGGCGTCATCAGCAAGCTTAATTATCTCATCATAATCTGCAACCTTCTGCTCAGGATATGTCACTATCCCGATACTTACGGTAATTCTGATGCCCTCCCTAAGTTCTGCATTTTTTGCAAACTGATAGCCCTCAACAGTCTTTATAATCCTGTTTGCGACCACCTTAGAACCATCGCCGTTTTTCTGCGGAAGTATAACAGCAAACTCATCGCCGCCGTATCTTGCAACAGTATCGTGCTCTCTAACAGAGCCTACAAGTATCATACCAAGCTCTCTTAAAACAAGGTCGCCAACAAGATGTCCGTGGGTATCATTTATATTTTTAAAAAAGTCAATATCAATAAGCATGCAGGATAGCTTTAGGTTATATCTCTCAGAACGTTTAAACTCCTTTCTCAGACAGTCATAAAAATGCCTTCTGTTAAAAAGCTGCGTAAGATGGTCAATAACGCTGAGCTTTTCTAATTCAATATTCTTAGTCTTTAAATCATCCTGCAAAGCCTTTATCCTTAGAAATACCTTGACCTTTGCAATCAGCTCGTCAGAATTGAACGGCTTGATAATATAATCATCAGCGCCAATTTCAAGGCCCCTTATCTTGTCAATAATCTCTCCCCTGATGGTCAGCATTATTACAGGTATGTCCTTTAATTCCCTGTCCTTTTTAATAAGTGACAAAAATTTAAAGCCGTCCATCCTCGGCATGATGACATCAGAGATTACTATATCCACCTTTTCCTTGGATAATATCCTGAATGCCTCAATGCCGTCCTCTGCCTCAAGATACACATTAAACAACCGGGCATTTTTTAATATTTCAATCAGGTTTTTCCTTGTCTGCTCTGAATCATCTACTACCAATATCCTCTTTTCCATATTTAGCCCTTTACCTCTTCTTTATACTCCTGAACCGATTCTTCAATGAGCGCTCCGACATCAAGCACTAAAACAGTCTTTCTATTTCCCAGTTCAGTTGCGCCGGCAACGCCCTGGATGCCGGACAATATCTTTCCAAGTGATTTTATGACTATCTCCTGCTGGCCGAGAAGGGCGTCAACTACAAAACCAATTTTTCTGTTTCCAGAACCCACAACAACAACATACATGCTGTCTGTTTTTGCGTCCAAATTTTTCATATTAAATGCGTCCTCAAGCCGAAGTATCGGGAGCGTCTTCTCTCTTAGTTGTATAACCTCTCTCCTTTCAACTGTCTGAATATCTTTCTTTGTTATCATCAGGCTTTCAGATACAGTATTTATCGGCAATGCGAATATCTCTTCTCCTACCTGAACAATCAATGCCTTTAAAATCATCAAAGTTATCGGCAGTGTTATTATAAATTTTGTTCCAATCTTCTCCTTTGTTTCAATATCTATCGTGCCGCTTAATTTAACAAGGTTCTTTCTAACCACATCAAGACCGACGCCCCTGCCAGATACCTCTGTAACAACCTTGCTGGTGGAAAAACCAGGCGCAAATAAAAGTTCTATTGCCTCTTTTTCAGACAGGCTGCTGTTAGGCGGAATCAATCCTTTTTCTACAGCAATATCCTTAACCCTTTTAATGTTAATGCCGCCGCCGTCATCTTCAACCTCTATAACAACATGGCCGCCTCTCTGCATTGCAGAGAGCTTAATTGTTCCTATTTCCTTTTTACCTGACTTAATCCGCTCTTCCTGAGTCTCTATACCGTGGTCAACTGCATTTCTGACTATGTGCATAAGAGGGTCTGCAATCTCTTCTATCATCAGCCTGTCTAATTCTGTTTCCTCTCCAAATATTCTTATATCAATAATTTTTCCTGATTCTCTTGAGAGCTTTCTTGTCATCCTTGTCAATCTGTCAAAAAGACTGTTGAGGGGAACCATCCTGACCTCCATCAGGCCTTCCTGCAGCTCGTTGAGCTTTTTATCCAGCGTCCTTGCCGCCTTCTCCAGTTCCAAAGCCCATTCAGAGAAACCCTCTATAGCCCTTAAGTTCTTGCTTATATGCGTTATAACAGCCTTATTTAAAACCAGCTCACCCACAATATTCAGAAGCCTGTCAAGGCGGTTTATATTTACCCTTACTGTCATGCTCAGGCTTTTAACGCTTGACGGAGATTCTGCTGCCTGCGCCTCATCATGTTCGCCAGCCTTTATCTTTTCATTCTTTCGCTGGTATTTTATCTCTCTTATCTTTACATTAGTGCCGGAAAGAATAGATGTAACATAATTAAAATCCTCTTTAGTGCCGACAATAAGCTTAAATTCAATGCCTATGTCAGGCGATGCCCCTGATGAAGGAAGGGTTGTAATCACTTCGCCAAAACCTGATATCATTGAATTTATCTGATTGAGGTCTTTATCAAAGGTCTCTAAGCTGAAGCCGGCTGTTATCTCAAAGATATTGGCGCTAAGCCTCAGATTTTCTTCAAGGCGGTGATTTTCATACTCTGTCAGGACCTTTAAAACATTGGAGTCAAGGTCAAGCTCCTCTAATTTATGCGCAGCAGCATCCTCTGGCTTCTTTTTTAGCGCATTCTCAATGTCAGACAAAAGCCTTGAGGTATCAATGCTGTCATTGCCATCCTTGCTTACCTTCTCTACCAATTTTCTTAGCGTTTCAGTGCTTTCAAAGAGGAGTTTTATAACGACACTTGTTAGCGTCAGCCTGCCCATGCGCATTGCATCAAGAAGGTTCTCCAGAGTATGGCTCAGCTCTGTAATATTATTAAATCCCATCATCCCTGCGATACCTTTTAAGGTATGCACGCCCCTAAATATCGCATTGATAATTTCAGGATGCGGAGAGAGCCTGTCCTGCGATTCTTCCATGGCAAGAAGATTCTTGCTGATGACCTCAAGTATCTCTTCTGCCTCAGCAATAAATTCCAAATTTGGTTCGTCTTTTTTCTTGTCTTTCATGCTTACACCTTAACCAATAATTCTTCTTACAACCTCCTGCAGCTCATCATGTTTAAAGGGTTTTGTTATATATTCTGATGCGCCAAGAGCAATGCCTTTTTTCCTGTCCTCTTCGCTTCTTTCTGTTGTAATAATTATAAGCGGAATCTTCTTATAATTTGGATGTGTTTTAACAAAATTAACAACCTCAAGACCGTTTATGTCAGGCATGTTTATATCAGTAATAATCAAATCAAATTTTTCTGTTGGAAGCAGCTTCAGCGCCTCAAAGCCGCTCGCTGCCTCTGTAACCGCAAAATCATCCATCTCTTCAATAATTGCTGCAATCATTGACCTCATAGTAGATGAGTCTTCAATTACCAAAACTTTCTTGCTCATTTTCATCTCCTAATTCAAGATAGTGTCATTCCGCACTTGATGCTGTCCTTCGCTACTCCGTAGCTATGGAACAGCGTAGGATAGCAGAATCCAGTCTTTGTTTTTTCTGGATTCCTGCTTTCGCAGGAATGGCAAAATCAGTAAAGTTATCCTTGAACCACCATGCTAAACCGCTTAATTAACAGACTTCATTTCTTTAAGTTTCTTCTCTAAGACAGCCTTTTCCAATGCAACACCGGCAACCCTCATAAAGGCCTCAAGGCCTTCTGTATCCTCTATCTTATTTTTCCCCGGCAGATTATCGCCGTATAAAACTGCAATTACCCTTCCTCCGCATACCAATGGCGATATAAATGCCTCAAGCGGATATGCGCCGCCGAGTTCATTCATCAAATAATCATTCCACTTTCCATGTGTTATTTCGCCTTTATATGAAAAACGTTTTTCAATAACCTCTTTGATAATTGATGCTTCGGCTAAAGGGATCTGTATGCTTCTAACCTTTTCATCAGCAGAACCGTTTAAGAAATTTAATCCGAACTGCCCAAGACCGCGGACAGTGTCCTTAGCTACAATGAAAACCACTGCCCTGTTCATTATCTCGCTTGCAAACCTTAAAACCATCAGGGTTGCCTCGCCTGTTCCTGAAGAGCCTGCAAGCTCTTCAATCATTGATGTTAAAAGAGAAAGGTCTTTTCTTGATTCCTTTCCAACAGCGCTGGGTCCCAAAGCAGGCTTGCCGATATTTTCTTCATTTTCTTCGTCCTTTTGAAAAATATCGTCTGATTTAACATTAACATTTTTCTCCTCGTCCCTTAGCCTTGCCGACTCAAGCAGTAGAAATTGCGTGCTCAATCCATTTTTCAAGAACACAGCCTCAGGGTCGCCGATTTTTATATCTATCTTTGAATAATCTTCAAGTTCAAAACTAAATGACCCTGATGTGCATGCGAGCAATTCTCCTATAACATCTTTTATCTGCTTTTTAATTGCATCTTCTATTTGCTCCTCTGTTATTACATTTAATCCAAGAAGGATATGTCCTAAAAGTTTCCTTGGGCTGCTGATTTTCTGGATGCTCAGGGCATTTTCTAAGGATTCACCTGACAGAACCCCGCTTTCCAGCAAATAGCTTCCAAGCCTCTTTTTATCCTCTACGGATGCATAAACAACCTGACCATGATTAAAGACTATTAAACCCTTTCCTTCCTTCCCTCTGATGGTAAGCGTTCCAGTTCTTCTGCTAAGGTTTAATATCTGAAAGATATCAGAAATGCCCAGGTCATCAAGCTTGCCCTCTAAACTCATAATAGCTACGCCTCAATCTTAAAGTTATAGTCCTCTATAACAGTATTTGACAGGAGCTTTTCGCACATCTTCTTTACGTTCTTTTCAGCGGCCTTCTTTGTTCCTTTTGAAAGTTTAATCTCAAAATATTTCCCTGCCCGCACATCCTCAATATCCTTAAAACCGAGGGAGTTTAATGCCTTTTGTATTGTCTTGCCCTGCGGGTCTAAAACACTTTTTTTTAATGTTACAAATATCTTTGCCTTCATTCCCTCTCCTCATCCTTTTTTAAAAATTCTTTTAAATATATAATCTATGTTTTTAAGATGATGTTTTAAATCAAAACATTCATCTATCTTTTTGTCATTAAGATAATTCTTTAACTCTTTATCCTTTTTGAGCAGCTCTTTGAATCCTCCCTTTCCATCCCACACCTTCATTGCATTTCTCTGGACTATTTTATATGCATCATCCCTTTTTAACCCTTTATTCACCAGCTCAAGAAGTATGCGCTCTGAAAAGACAAGCCCCTGTGTCTTGTTTAAATTGACGAGCATATTTTCAGGATATATTTTAAGGGAGTCAATTAATGAGGCTATCTTAACAAGCATATAGTCAATCAGGATTGTGCTGTCAGGGATGATTACCCTTTCAACAGATGAGTGGCTGATATCCCTTTCATGCCAAAGCGGGATATTTTCTAAGGCAGCGATTGCATTTGACCTGACTATCCTTGCAAGTCCGGAGAGGTTCTCGCAGGTAATAGGATTTCTTTTATGGGGCATTGCAGATGAGCCCTTCTGGCCTTCGGTAAAATATTCTTCAGCCTCTAAAACCTCTGTTCTCTGCAGATGTCTTATCTCTATTGCAAATTTATCTATAGAGCTTGCAATCAATGATAATGCGAGAAGATACTCTGCATGTCTGTCCCTCTGAATAATCTGAGAGCTTGCAGGGTCCGGTTTTAATCCGCTCTTTTTGCATACATACTCCTCAACAAAGGGGTCTATATTTGCAAAGGTGCCGACAGCGCCTGATATCTTTCCAAAGCTTATTACATCCTTTGCCCTTTTCATCCTATCATAATTTCTCTTTGTCTCTTCATACCACAGCGCAAGCTTAAAACCAAAGGTAACCGGCTCTGCATGGATGCCATGTGTTCTTCCAATCATTACTGTGTCTTTGTGTTCAAATGCCCTCTTTTTCAGGACAGACAGCAGTTTTTCTAAATCATTAAGGATTATATCTGCTGCCTCTCCCATTAAAATAGCCAGCGATGTATCAAGCACATCTGATGATGTCATGCCGAGATGGAGAAACCGTGAATCCTCGCCAATCTCTTCAGCAACAGAAGTGAGGAAAGAAATTACATCATGTTTTGTTGTCTTTTCTATCTCGCTTATCCTTTCAATATTAAAACCTGCCTTTTTCTTTATGTTTGCAATCGCCTTCTTTGGAACCTTTCCAAGTTCAGAAAGCGCCTCTGCAGCAAGAACCTCAACAGAAAGCCACTTGTCAAATTTATTCTTCTGCTCCCATATATTTTTCATTCCTGATAAGGCGTACCTGTCAATCATTTTTTATAATCCTTCCTCCAATCTGTAAGTCTCTTTTAATTTTATGCCAAGGCTGGAATCCGCCTCCTTTTCTCCAACATAAAAATTTACATCCATATCATCAAATTTTTTGAATTCAGAGAGCATTAATTTAAAAACATCGGAGCCTTCAAGGTTTGAACAGCCTGTCCCAAAAATTTCCGTAGTAAAGTTTTTTATATTCATGGCGCTCAATTTATTGGCAAGCAATTTTGCCGTATTTTTCACAGCAGAGGAATCAAATCTTTCACTTTTACCCATGCCCAATAAAAGGACATTCCTTGTTCTTAGTCTATTAGAGTATAGAAGGAGGGAATCGTCTATCTGGCCTGTTAATTTTCCGTCTAATATCAATTTTGATATCTGCCCGTTAAATAACCAGTCAATCTCGCCTGCCAGACCCTTTAATGGTCTTACATCTGAAAAGAATCCAGCCACAATTACCTTATCTTCTATCTTTGTTATCCTATCTGTAATTATCTTAGCTACCATTTCTTTATAAGCACCTTTCTGAGTATGTCATTCCTGCGAAGCTTGTCCCTGCATGTTTTAAGCAGGGAGCAGGAATCCATGGTTCGACAGGCTCACCATGCATCCTGAGCTTGTCGAAGGACTGGATTCCCGCTCAAAAACTTTGCGGGAATGACCGTTAACCAGATGCCTCCTTATTAACCTTGCACTCCTCTTTATATATACTGTCCAAAATCCCGTTTACAAACTGGCCTGAATCTTCGCTGCCATATTTCTTTGCAATCTCTATTGCCTCGTTTATTGTAACCTTTGGAGGAATATCCGGAAAATACATCATCTCGCATATAGCAAATCTAAGCACATTTCTGTCAACAACTGCCATTCGCTTTAACGTCCATCCCTTAGTCTTTTTTTTAATAATGGCGTCAATCTCCTGCAAATGCGCAATTACTGCATCTTTTAATCTAATTGCGAATTCTTTTGTATCATCCTCAATCTCTTTGTCCTTAAAAAATTCATCGGTGTTACATTCACCCTTTGTTAAATCATATTGAAAGAGAATTTGAAGAGCAAGTTCCCGTGCCTTTCTTCTGTGTCCCATTTACTCCTCAATCACTATTTCTGGGCCATACTGTTAAAGAGGTTTGCCATCTCAATAGCGCCCATTGCCGCCTCCCAGCCCTTATTGCCAGATTTTGTGCCTGCCCGCTCTATTGCCTGCTCAATCGTGTCAGTTGTTAAAACACCAAAAGAGATCGGCACTCCTGTTTCTAAAGATATTGATGCAATGCCCTTTGTAACCTCTGCGCTTATGTAATCAAAGTGCGGTGTATCGCCCCTGATTACAGTGCCAAGGCTGATTAAGGCATTATATTTCCCGCTGTTTGCCATTTTCTTGGCTGCCAATGGTATTTCAAAAGAACCAGGCACCTTTACAATCTCAATATCCTCTGTTTTAGCGCCGCTCCTGTTTAAGGCGTCTAATGCGCCTTCTAAGAGCCTGTTTGTAATAAAATCATTAAACCTTGCTGCTACAATCCCAAACTTTAATCCCTTTGCTGATAAGTTACCTTCTATTATCTTCGGCATCTCCCTCTCCTTCGTAGGGACAACCCCCTGTGGTTGCCCAATATTAGGGCAGGCACAGAGGCCTGCCTACACATTATACATTCTCCAAAAGGTGCCCTAATTTTTGCTTCTTTGTCTGCAAATACCTGATATTCCTGTCATGCGGCGCTATCTCAATCGGTACTCTTTCAATAACCTTTAATCCATAACCTTCCAATGCAACAATCTTTCTCGGATTGTTTGTCATTAATTTTATCTTTCTAAGACCTAAATCAACAAGTATCTGCGCGCCAATTCCGTAATCACGCAAATCTGCCTTAAAACCGAGCTTAAGATTCGCCTCAACTGTATCCAGACCTTTATCTTGTAATTCGTATGCCTTCAGCTTATTTACAAGGCCGATACCCCTCCCCTCCTGATGCATATAAAGAATTACACCCTTTCCTTCAGCATCAACTATTTCCATTGCCTTATGAAGCTGCTCGCCGCAGTCGCATCTCTTTGAACCAAAGACATCGCCTGTAAGACATTCTGAATGCACCCTTACTAATACCTCATCACCCTCCTTGATATCGCCTTTTACTAATGCAAGGTGGGTATCATTATCAATCTCGCTTTGATATAAAACTGCCTTGAACTCGCCGCCATACCTTGTTGGCAGAATTGTTGTTGCAACCCTCTTTACAAAGGACTCCCTTCTTATCCTGTATTCAATCAAATCCTTAATTGTAACAATCTTTAACTTATGAAGCTTTGCAAATTCCATTAATTGAGGAACGCGAGACATTGTCCCGTCATCATTCATTATTTCGCAGATGACGCCTGCAGGATATAACCCTGTCAATCTTGCTAAATCAACAGAGCCCTCTGTCTGGCCTGCCCTATGAAGTACGCCGCCTTTTTTCGCAATTATTGGAAAGATATGCCCCGGCCTTCCTAAATCAGCGGGCTTTGTCTTTGGGTCAATTGCAGCTAAAATTGTTATAGCCCTGTCAGAGGCAGAGATGCCTGTTGTTGTGCCTGTCCTTGCATCAACTGATACTGTAAAGGCTGTGCCAAATTGCGCAGTATTTTCAAATGACATTGGTTTTAAATCCAATTCATCCGCCCTTTCCTGTGTTATAGTGAGGCATATAAGGCCGCGGCCGTATTTTGCCATAAAATTAATGGTTTCCGGGGTTATTTTTGATGCAGCCATAGTTAAGTCACCTTCATTCTCCCTATCCTCATCATCTATAAGGATAATCATTTTACCCTTTTTTATATCGGAAATGGCCTCTTCTATTGTATTAAACTTAAACAAGATTTTCCTCCTTTTGCAGAAATATTCTAATAATAATAATCTCTTATAATAATAGACAAAAATGGGCTATTTGTCAAATAAAACACTTAATGATTTTCTTAAGAATTTGGCAGAATTGTGATTAATAGGACTATGAATTTCCTTTTAGAGCCTCTTTCACAATGTTCCTCAATTCATTAAGCTTAAAGGGTTTGATAAGATAGGGATTATTTGTGCTCTCTAAAAATGCCTTTGTCTCAAGATTTAGCAAATCACCGGTAACAAATATAATCCTCTTTGCGACCTTTGGATATTTTTCATTAACTAATTTATAAAACTCTGCACCGCTTAAAGAGGGCATCTTCATATCGCTAATCACAACATCATAATCTTTTTTTCGCAATAAATCTAATGCCTCCTTCACATTACTGACAGTGTCAACCTTATAACCTTCTGAGCCAAGAAACTCAGCACAGAGCTCAAGGATTATAGGTTCATCATCAAGAACTAATATGCGGGGTGTATGGTTTGGCATAATTTGTTTTCTCAGTATGGATTAACATAATTGGCAAAAGGCTAATGGCTCTGGGCTAAAGGTTTAAACCTTCAGCCTTCAGCCTTTTGCCCTTAGCCTGATTTCTTCTCTGCAGGCAATTCAATATAAAATACCGCCCCTTCACCTAATTTACTTTCTGTATATATTCTTCCATTATGCTCTTTAATTATACCATAAGATATGGAAAGTCCAAGTCCTGTCCCTTTTCCAACCTCTTTTGTTGTAAAAAAGGGATTAAAAATCTTTGAAAGATGCTCAGGCGCTATACCATGGCCATTATCCTTTATTGAAATT
>MHEL01000108.1:0-6916 GCA_001803815.1 Nitrospirae bacterium RBG_19FT_COMBO_42_15
ATCTCTCTAATAATCTTTCTTCTTCTTATATCAAGACTGCTATGGGAGATGAAAGGTATGCCTATTTCATTAAGCCATGCTGTAATCTTAACCACATCGTTGTTTTTTGAGGTTAGGATGGCAATATCCTTATATTTATATCCCCTTTCTTGCAATTCTTTTATGAGCTCCTGAATCTTCTCCCTTTCAATCGGGCTATCGTCGTCGTTTTTTTCGCATATAACAACCTCTGCATAACCCGCATTTTTATTCTTCTCATCAACCTTCTGGCTGTAGTCAATCAGGCCGCTTTTTTCTCCTGCTTCGCTGTATTTTTCATTATTCTTAACGTTCCCCTTAAATACCTTTTCATTAAACTCAAGTATCCTCTGTTTGCTTCTGTAATTAATATCAAGCTCTCCGACATTATATTCTGCAGAAGGAAATGGATTTTTTTCTTCAACACTTTTCATGATTGTATAATCCGCATTGCGGAATCCGTAAATCGCCTGTTTTGTATCTCCAACAACAAAGAGGCTTCCATTCTGTGAAAGGGAGTTTTCAAGGAGCGGAAAAAGGTTTTTCCACTGGATCGGCGATGTATCCTGAAATTCATCAATCAGAAAATGATATATTGTTTCCCCAATTCTGAAATAGACATCAGGCGCTTTTTCTCCATTTAGGTATTTGGCAAGATTCCTGTTTAAGTCTTCAATGAATATCTTTCCCTGATGTCTTTTTACATTTTCAAGGGTATTTGTAAATTCATTATAGACTTTCAAATATGGCATAAAATATGAGTGAGCATACAAGAAGGTATAGTTAATTATTAGTTTGCAGGCATCTTCCCATAAATCAGAAATTTGATTATAAAACGGCAATAAATCCTTTTTTGTTGTTTTAGTTACAGGAATTCTATCTCCAGCTCTGCCAATGATATCTGGAAACCTTCCCTCTTTAACAGCAATTGAGAATTTTTGATACTTAGAGCCGCTGCTTTTAACCAATCCAGATTTTTCTATCACATCTTCAATCTTATCAACTGTTATTTTCAATCTACCATGCAGCTCTGACATCTCCGATGAAAAATCCTCTATCATTGGCTCCTTCCACATGAAAGCAAACTTTCCATACATCTCTTTGATTACATCCAATATATCCTCAGCAGGGTCCCATATATATGAGGTGTTATTACCTTTTTGCTCCTGTATCTTGCTAATAATCTCCTCAAATAGCGTCTCTTCTTTGGTTCCTTTTTTCACATTCTTTAAAAATAGATTGAATGAATACCTAAGAAGAGAATTGTTTTTCATGAGAATTTCAAAATCAGGGTTAAATCCAAAATCAATGGAAGATGCCTTGAACACGGAGGTTATAAAACTGTCTATGGTCTTTACCTGAAAATCAGAATAATCATCAAAAATCCTGTCTATTAGTTTTCCAGCTTCTTCTGAGGCTTCTTTCTTATTCAGCGATATAAGCTGTATAATCTCCTCAGCTTTTTTAGAATTGAGGTTAATCAGTTTTAGCCATTTAAGGATCCTCTCCTTCATCTCCTTTGCAGCATTATTTGAAAAGGTAACTGCAAGTATATTTTGCAATCTGTTATTTGGCACATCTTTGGATAGAATGAACTGGACAAATCTCTTTGACAAGGCATGGGTCTTGCCAGACCCTGCAGACGCCTTTAAAACCGCGAGGTGTGGAAAGTGGATAGAAATGTCTTTTTTTAAAAACGGCATAGTTTTATCCCTGATGCGTAAAGTATACTTTATAAAAAACACTTGTCAAGATGTTTAAGCTGGCTTTTAACTAATAAAGATATTATAGAAGAGATGAGAGACAAAGGTATGTCAGTTTAAAAGGAAAGGCTATTTGCCGACACCAGCCTCTTTGTTTATATTAAACTTGCTCAACCTGTACTGCAGCGTTCTGTATGACATGCCGAGGAGTTTTGCTGCATCAACAATTTTCCAGTCTGATTTTTCCATTGCCTTTGTCAGCAGCTCTCTTTCAAGCGCCTCAAAGGAGATGCCTTCCGGAGGGATGTCAAAGTTTATATTGCCGATTTTATAAACCGGCCTTCTTATCTCACTATGAAGGTCTTCAAGTGTTATCTCATCACCTTCGCACATAAGCATTGCCCTCTCAATTACAGACTCAAGCTGCCTTACATTTCCGGGCCAGTTATAGTTTATAAGAACCTGCAATGCCTCATTTGCGATCCCTTTTATATTTTTTCCTGAATTTGTGTTGTGCTTTTTTATGAAATGGTCAACCAACTCTGGTATGTCAGTTATCCTCTCACGCAAAGGAGGCAGTATAAAAGAAATAACATTCAGCCTGTAATAGAGGTCTTCTCTGAATCTACCCTTCTTTATCTCTGTTTCAAGGGTTTTATTTGTAGCAGCAAGTATCCTGACATCAACCTTAATATTTTCTACCCCCCCTACCCTTCTTATCTCCTTTTCCTGCAATACCCGCAGCAGCTTGGACTGCATATTTGGGTTTAGCTCGCCTATCTCATCAAGAAACAGTGTTCCGCCATTAGTTGATTCTATCAAGCCTATCTTTTTATCATAGGCGCCTGTAAATGCCCCTTTTTCGTATCCGAATAATTCGCTTTCCAATAATGTATCCGGTATCGCTGCGCAGCTTACTGCTGAAAAAGTTTTATCTTTGCGCGGGCTGTTATAATGCACTGCCCTTGCTGCAAGCTCCTTTCCTGTGCCGCTCTCGCCGCATATAAGAACAGTGGAATTAGAGTTTGCAACCTTTTTAATTATCTTAAACACCTCCTGTATCTTTCCGTGGCTGCCAATCATGTTGTCAATCTTGAATCTGTCCTCTAACTGCTGATGAAGGAGTATATTCTCTCTTACAAGCCTTATCTTTTCAAATGCCCTCTTGAGGCATAAAAGGAGTTCATCCCTTTCAAGGGGCTTTGTAAGATAGTCAAATGCGCCTTTTTTCATTGCCTCTACAGCAGTGTCTATTGTTCCATGGGCAGTCATGATTATTACGCATGACAAATTATTCTTATTTATGATTTTTTGAAGAAGGTCCAAACCATCAGAACCGGGCATCTTAAGGTCAGTAAGGACAATGTCAAAGTCTATTTTCTTTATCAGGTCAAGGGCATTAGAGGCATTGGAAGAGGCCTCCACATCATAGCCTTCGTCTTCAAGAATTGTCTTTAATATTTCCCTTTGCGATTTTTCGTCATCAACAACTAATATACTGCCCTGTTCCATAATGAACCTCAAACATTTAATTTGTATTATTGATTAATAGCAACAGCCTTTTCATTTACAAGAGGAAGCCTTATTGTCAAATTGGTTCCTACACCGGGTCGGCTATAAATAAATATCTCTCCTTTATGCTCATTTATTATCTTTTTTGTAAGCGCCAGTCCCAAACCTATACCGACGTCTTTTGTGGTAAAATACGGATCAAATATCTTATCCATATCCTGTATATCAATGCCTGAACCGGTATCTGTAAATATAATATCAAGATTGCCGTCTCCTTGATTGGTTCTTGCCTTTATTGTCAAACTGCCTCCCTTTGGCATAGCCTGAATTGAGTTTAAGATGACATTTATAAAGCATATCTTTATTTGGTCTTTATCTATAATTAGCTGTGGAATATTTTTGGGTATATCTATTTTAATATTGATTTTGTCCATCTGCATCTTCTGCTCCGCCAATGCTGTTATCTCAGCAATAATTTTTTTCAGTTCGGTCTCCTTTAGATTAAGCTTTATAGGCCTGCCATAGTTTAGAAAATTGCTTATCAAATCATTAAGCCTCCTGATCTCATCTTTAACTTTCAGCATCAATCTGGAAAAATTCTCTTTTTCCTTTGAATCCTTCGGGGAGAACTTTTTCCTGACATGGTCAATGCTCAGATTGATAAAATTAAGGGGATTTCTTATTTCATGGGCTATGCCAGATGCAAACTGGCCCAAGGCAGAGAGCTTTTCTGCCTGATTAAGCCTGTCTTCAAGTTCCTTTTGCAGTCTCAATTTTTCAATCATTTCATTAAAACTCTTTGTAAGTTCGCCAATCTCATCGTTTCTTTTTACCTCAAGTTTTTTAGAAAGATCGCCTGCTGCAACAGCCTTTGCTGCATTAACAACCTCATGTATCGGCGCAGTATATTTCCATGAGAGAAAAAGCGATACTGCAATACCAATGGTAAATACAAATATCGTTGCAATTAATCTCTTGAGGTTATTGGATTTCAGCAGATTTGTAAAATCGTCAAGAACCATCTTAATATGCACATAGCCTACCTGTTCATTATTTACAATAACCGGTATTAATATATTTTGTGTCTTTTGTTTTGCAGTCGGCCCTAAATCCTCGCCAAGTTTCGCGGTAATCAATAAATCCTTCCTTTTTGGATCAATCTTTTTGCCTACCTTCTTTGGGTTTGAACTTGCTATAATCTCTTCTTCATTACTTATGATAGATATCTCATTGACGCCCTTCTGGTTCAACTGCTGGACATAGTCCCTGAGCCTCGCCTCGTCAGTCTGTTCCTGTGATGTAAGCTCCTCAACGCTCATTTTAATAGCTGTTGTAAGGTCATTTGTATGCTGCTCTATCTCTTTCATTAAGGTGCGTTCGCCATGAGAGTATATTGCAAAGAGCATGGCAAGAGAAAGAAGTGACAGTAATAGCATCATAACCAAAAGCTTTGTTCTTAATCTTAAATTGTCAAAAAAGGATTTCATATAGCGCCTCGTCTCAATTTTATGCCAAGAAAACCCTCAATCTCCTTAACTGTTATCATCCCCTCTCTAATGCAGACAGGTGGATGCTCTGTAATATCTATTACTGTTGATTCCTTTATTCCTGTTGTCCTGCCAGCGTCCAATATTATATCAATTTTTTCGCCTAAATTCTCATTTACTTTTTTTGGGTCTGATGGGCTCGGCTTTCCTGATAAATTTGCGCTTGTTGCTGTCACAGGACGGTCTGCTGCCTTAAGAAAAAGGAGTGTAAGGGGATTATTCGGGATTCTTATGCCTATCTTATTGCCCCTTCCGAGCAGAGATTGAGAAACTGCTGCTGATGCATAAAAAATAATTGTTAAAGGACCGGGCCAGAACTTATCTATTAGCTTTTTAGCAATTTGGGGTATATCTTTTACATATTTGGAAATCTTATCCCTTTTATCAATCAAGATTAGGATAGGCTTGTCATAATCCCTTTCTTTAACTGCATATATCCTTTTTACAGCCTTATCATTCGTTGCATCAACGCCAAGACCGTAAAATGTATCAGTTGGAAAGGCAACAATTCCGCCTTTTTTCAACATCTCTGCGGCTTCTTTTATCTTGCTAATATCTGGATTTTCAGGGTCTATTTTTATAACTTTTGCCATTATTTAGTGCATTGTCCATAATACATCTTTACTCTTTTCGTTGTGTCATTTCGCACTTGATGCTGTCCTGCGCTACTCCGTAGCTATGAAACAGCGTAGGATAGCGGAATCCAATCCTTCGACAAGCTCAGGATGCATGGTGAGCCTGTCGAACCATGGATTCCTGCTGGAGTTTACCCCGTTACTTGATACGGGGCAGGAATGACATAAGGGTGTAGACATATTTATGAAATGCTACATCAGCCTTCAAGCTTCTTTGCTTCCTTTTCTATATTTTCTGCCATCCTTCTTCTATAATTTATTAATTTTTCTAAAATCTCCGGGTGTTTTGTGGCGAGTATCTCTGCTGCAAATATCCCTGCATTCCTTGCGCCTGTCTTGCCAATAGCCATTGTGGCAACAGGAATGCCGGCAGGCATCTGAACAGTTGAAAGAAGAGAATCAAGGCCTCTTAATGGCGATGAATCAATAGGCACGCCAATTATTGGCAGGATTGTTTCAGATGCAATCACACCTGCAAGATGCGCAGCGCTTCCTGCGCCTGCGATTATAATCTCAAGCCCTCTTTCTACAGCGCTCTTTGCATATTCAGTGGTCCTTTTTGGCGAGCGGTGCGCAGAGGCAATAGTCATTTCATAAGGAATGCCGAATTCCTTTAACACCTTTGCAGCCTCCTCCATTATTTCTATGTCAGAGCTGCTTCCCATTACAATCCCTACAAGCGGCTTATCTTCCATTATTTTCATTTTTTCTCCTTAACAATATTACTAAAAAGTTTTGATTTAAACGGCAAAGTAAAAAGCTCCAGATGCAAGGCGGAGCGAGGACTCGCACCGCAGCATACATCTTAGTATGTGAGGATGCGAGGCCGAAGCGACAACGCAGCAGATGGACTTTTTACGCAGCTGTTAATGCCCTTGATGCAATATCCTTTCTAAAGTGCATACCATCAAATTTAATCTTCTCTACAGCCTTATAAGCTGTTGCCACTGCCTCATTAATATCAATGCCAGATGCAGTAACGCCAAGGACCCTGCCGCCGGCAGTAACTATTTTGTCTTCCTTTTTTGCTGTCCCTGCATGAAATACCTTAACACCCTTTATCTCCTCTGCCTCATCAAGCCCCTGAATTACCCTTCCTTTTTCATAATTTCCCGGATAACCCTTTGATGCAATTACAATGCAAACTGAAGCCTCCTGTTTCCATTCAACATTGATATCAGATAATCTATTATCTATTATTGCCTCCATTATCTCTATAATATCACTTTTTAACCTGAAAAGTATAGGCTGAGCCTCTGGATCGCCAAAACGGCAGTTAAACTCTAAGACATTCAGTTGATTATCATCAATCATCAATCCTGCATAAAGAACGCCTTTGTAGATTATCCCTTCTTTTTTAAGCCCATCAAGCAATGGTTTAAAGACCGCATCTATAACCTTCTCTGCAAGCGCATCTGATACAACTGGCGCTGGTGAATAGGCGCCCATTCCGCCTGTATTCGGGCCTTTGTCATTATCAAATACCCTTTTGTGATCCTGT
>MHEL01000108.1:6949-12958 GCA_001803815.1 Nitrospirae bacterium RBG_19FT_COMBO_42_15
GTGAACACCATAAAAGACGCCTCTTCGCCTTTTAAACAATCTTCAATTACAACCTTATCCCCTGCATCGCCAAAAGACCTATTTTCCATCATATCTGTAACAGCGTTGATTGCCTCATCAACTGTCTCTGCAACAACAACGCCTTTGCCTGCAGCAAGGCCGTCTGCCTTGATTACCAAAGGCGCGCCTTTCTCTTTAATATATTCCTTCGCTTTATGTGAGGATGTAAAGGTTTTAAATGCAGCAGTCGGGATATTGCATTTAGCCATCATCTCTTTAGCAAATGCCTTGCTGTATTCAAGCCTTGCAGCAGAGGCAGTTGGCCCAAAGACCCTTAGTCCTGCCTCTTCAAATTTATCTACAATACCAAGTGATAATGGCAGTTCAGGCCCGACAACTGTAAGGTCTATCTTTTTTTCTTTTGCAAAGGAGAGAAGGCCGTCAATATTATCCGGCTGTATATTTACACACTCAGCCTCTTGTGCAATCCCGGCATTGCCCGGCGCACAAAAGAGTTTTTTTACTTTTTTGCTCTGGCGCATCTTCCACACCAGCGCATGCTCCCTACCGCCACTACCGATAACTAAAACATTCATTTTCTAACCTCTTTGGACATTTTTTTGGTAGCCGCAGGCTTTAGCCTGCGTCCCAATGCAACGCAACCTAAAGGTTGCGGCTACCAAAAATAGAATAATGACAGAGCATCTTCGGGCTGCAGCTACATCCTAAATTATTCCATTCAAAATATCCTCCAACCTGCATCCTATTGAACCCTTAAATGGATATTCCTCCCACGAAGATACCAAGCCTTTCCTTACTGGATTGTCAAGTATATATCTTACCTGCACTGCTATATTCTCATCTGTTTTTATTACATGGTCATAAAAATCCTTCTGCCATTTAACATTTGGATTATTTACAGACAACCAAAATCCTGTCTTTTGTTTATAACCTACTATTGCCTTCCAAATATCAGAATTACTTCTTGTTCCAGTGATTATCAAATGTTGATGGTCTGGCATAAAGCAGTAAACTGGAGCAATGCAGCCGGTTTTTGCAACTACTGAGTCAAGTATTTCAGTGAAGGTGTTTACAATCTTAAAGTCACGCAGGCTGAAGCCTGCGGCTACAGATCCCTTCAAACATAATGTAAAAGCAACAGATATTTCTCCTCTATAAAATTCTTTAGGCAGCCTGTGAATTTTTTCTTTTACAATCATTTTATTTTTTCTAAAGTAGCCGCAAACTTTAGTTTGCGTTGTTGTGCAGAAAAAACTCGCAGGCTAAAGCCTGCGGCTACCACTACGTGACCAAATATTTGCATAAACGGCAAAGTAAAAAGCTCCAGATGCAAGGCGGAGCGAGGGCTCGCACCGCAGCATACAAATTAGTATGTGAGGATGCGGGGCCGAAGCAACAACGCAGCAGACGGACTTTTTACAAAGCCGTTAATGCCTGAAATGCCTCATGCCTGTAAATACCATTGCAATCTTGTACTTGTCTGCTGCTGCAATTATCTCGTCATCACGAATTGAGCCGCCGGGTTGGATTATCGCCTTTACACCTGCCTTTGCAGCGGCCTTTATGCCGTCTGCAAATGGAAAGAAGGCGTCTGATGCAAGCGCTGAACCCTTTAAAGACTTATTCGCTTTCATTATCGCAATCTTTACTGAATCTACACGGCTCATCTGGCCTGCGCCGATGCCGAGTGTGCAATTCTCCTTTGCAAAGACTATTGCATTTGACTTTACATGCTTGCATACCTTCCAAGCAAAGGATAGCGCCTTCCATTCCTTCTCAGTAGGCTTTCTTTTTGTTGCCACCTTCAGGCTCTTTATATCATTTATCCTGCCAAGGTCTCTATCCTGAAATATCAGGCCGCCGACAATCTTTTTCAAATCCATGCCCTCAGGCTCTCCTTTTACAGTCGGCCCGGCATCAAGAAGCCTGATATCCTTTTTCTTTTTAAATTCAGTAAGCGCATCCTCATCAAACTCAGGCGCTATTACCACTTCCACAAATGTAGAGACAATCTCTTTGGCTGTTTTTGCATCAACCATTCTGTTAAAAGCAAGCACGCCGCCAAAGGCAGATACAGGATCAGCATCACGCGCAATCTTATATGCCTTTACCAGAGACTCGCCGGTTGCAACGCCGCATGGGTTGTTATGCTTTACTATTACAACAGCAGGCTCTGTGTACTCCTTTGCCAGCTCTAAGGCAGAGTTTGCATCAAGAAAATTATTAAAGGACATCTCCTTGCCCTGAAGCTGCCTTGCCCTTGAGACAGACGGTTCTTTAGTATTAAATTCCCTGTAAAATGCGCCCTGCTGGTGAGGGTTTTCTCCGTATCTGAGATTCTGCACCTTCTCAAACTGGAGTGTAAGAATGCCGGGAAACCGCACATGCTCTTTATCGCTCTTTTCAAGATAATTTGATATGACGCTGTCGTATCTTGCAGTATGGGTAAATACCTTTTTTGCAAGCTCAAACTTTGTATCTTCTGAAAGCTCCCCGTTCTTCTTTCTCATTTCATCAAGGAGTTTTTTATAATCAAGGGGGTCTACGACAACTGCGACATCCTTAAAATTCTTTGCAGCAGAGCGCAGCATTGTGGGCCCGCCTATGTCTATATTTTCAATTGCATCTTCAAAGGTGCAGTTTGGCTTTGCAATCGTCGCCTCAAAAGGATAAAGATTTACTACAACCATATCTATCGGCTCAATATTATGCTCCTGCATCTTTTTAATATGTTCAGGGTTATCCCTTTTGCCAAGCAGCCCGCCGTGTATCTTTGGATGAAGCGTCTTTACCCTGCCGTCAAGCATCTCTGGAAAACCAGTATGCTCAGAGACATCAGTAACAGGCAGCCCCGCATCCCTTAATGACTTTGCAGTTCCCCCTGTTGAAAGTATCTTAACGCCAAACTCATTCAGTCCTTTTGCAAAATCAATAATCCCCTCCTTATTTGATACGCTTATCAATGCTAACTTAATCATGCCTAATCCCCTTTCTAAATTTATTAAAAATTCATCCAATTTGAAAATTCATCCTGAAAGTCTTCCCTGCTTGCAAGGTCAAGGTATTCCACTGTATTCGATATAATCTCCGCCTCTGCCCTTACATCCTTTGAGAGCAAGGCCATCTTTGCTCCAATATACGAGGTATCACCGATATATTCTATCCTGTCTGAATATTTTTCAGGGAAGATTCCTATATCAACTGCTTTTTCAGTATTAAAGACATTCCCATAAGCGCCTGAAAGATATACCTCCGAGATTTCATCATCTGTAATCTTTAATATTTTTATCATAACCTCTATCGCTGCCCTTATTGCTGCCTTTGCAAGCTGAAGCTCTTTAACATCCTTTTGCGTTAAAAATATCCTTTTTCTTTTTTCACTATAAACAGTAAAAATATTGCCTTCTTTATCGCTGCTGATTCTGTTTAAGATTGCATCATCAAGGCTGTTTTTAAGCTCATCCTTTGATTTTATCCTTCCGTTTTTTTCAATTATGCCGAGTCTTCTTAATTCTGACACAAGTGTAACCAGCGCCCCGCCTGTAATGCCCTCAGGCTCTGTATTGCCGATTACCTTCAGCTCAATATCCTTCATCTTCTTCTGCTTATGGCTGAATATAAAATCAGAGACAGAACCCTCTGATGCAGGCATGCCGTAACTGATATGAACGCCGTCAAATGCAGATGATGCTGATGTTGAATATATTAGCATTCTTTCCTTTGAGCCGAGTATTATAATCCCATTGGCGCCTAAACTAACTGCAAGCTTAATCTTCTCATCCCTGTTCATAGCTGTGCTCAAAATCAATGCAATTGCATCTCCGCCGACAAAACCTGATATAGTAGGCATTACATAAACCTTTGCAGTCTTATTGATATTTACGCCCAGCATGGAGGCGTCAGCATCTATGCCCCTTTTTATAACAGGATGATGCGTGGCTGATACAAGCGACAGGGGATTGATCCCAAGGAAAATATGCTGCATTACTGAATTGCCTGCAATTGACACTTCATAAATATTCTCCCTGCCTATCCTCTTTTTTGCAACCAGCTCCGCTATTATGCCGTTGATCCTTGCAATCAGAGCGTTACGGAGCTCATTTAAACCATCCTCTGGATTTCTTAATATAGAGGTAATCCTTGTTTTTAAATCCTTGCCAAAACCTGACTGGAAATTCAAATCAGAGGCGATTGACATCTCCTTTCCATTGTTCAGGTTAACAAGACAGCCTGCAATAACAGTTGTGCCTATATCAAAAGAGACGCCGTAGATTTCCTTTGCCGTATCGCCTATTTCTAAGTCAGTCAGCTTTCTGCCTATTATTACTGCTGTTATTTTATGATTGCTCTCTTTTAACAGATTAGGCAGTCTGCGGATCAATTCAAGCGGCGTTTCTACACTGCCAAACCGTCTTTTGATAGTGCCTTCAACTATATCAAGGTCTGCAATCCCCTGCCGCTCTTTTGGCTGCTGAACCTTTAGGAATATCTTTGTAATATTAGGCCTTAAATGCAGTTCACGGGTTATGCTCGCCTTTACTGATTTCTCCTTTAAGATGCGGCTCTCTGATGGTATTATCAGCCGTATATTATCCGTTACCCTTGACCTGCAGGCAAATCTGTAGCCGACTTTAAGCATTGTGCCTGAAAGCAGCTGGTGTTCCCAGCTATCAGGCGCGGAAGCGCCTTCAATCACCTGTACAACACATTTACCGCATGTCCCCTCTCCATTGCATGGGGCATTAAGCAAAATGTTAGCAGAGGCGCATGCCTTAAGGATAGTAGTCCCTTTATTGCAGATTACTTCTTTTTCGTCAGGAAGTATGCTGACTTTTAATTTTGTTTCGCTCTCCATGTAAAATCACGCAGCCTTTTTATGTACAGTTGACATTGGGTTGTCGCTAAATAGAAAAATAACCCCGCCAAGAATGCTTGCAATAACAGATATGGAAAACCACAATAATGAAAGGCTCAATGCCTCTGTTGTCCCGAGCCCGACTTTATGAAAAAGAAATATTGCCAAAAACTCCCTCACACCAAGCCCGCCAAATGTAACAGGCGCCATGGAGATAACAGTAATAATCGGAACAAATAAAAAGAAATAGGCTAAAGAAATATTAAAGCTGAGAGACTTTGAAATTAAATAAAAAATAAAGATTCCAATCATCTGAACCAAAAATGATAATAGGATAACCCTTATTACAACCTCTTTGTGATTTCTGTATCTTTTAATTGACTCAGAGATGCCCTTTAGCTTTTGCCTTACCCATTCAAGTCTTCCGCCTTTTATAAAATTATTGACCCAGTCCCTTATCCCTTTGTTTGCAATCAGGAGCAAAAAGGCAAAAAAACCTAAAGTGATAAAAGCAAGCAGGATGACAATTGCAGGCTTGTCGCTAATATAGGAATAGCCGATAATAAGCGACAAAAGCCCTATAACCATAAGGGCAAAAAAACCGCTCAGCCTCTCAATAAATATGGATGCCGCAGATTCGCTTCCCATATTAGATTTTTTATAGAGATAGTATCCCCTTACAACATCTCCGCCAACAATAGTAGGCATAAAAAGATTGAAAAACATACCGATAAAGTAATAACCAACAAGGTTATAAAAGTGGATATTCATCTTCTCGGTATGCAGGAGCATCTTCCATCTGTATGTGCTTATTGTCTGAGCAACAATGAAAAGGAAAAAGGCAAAGAAAAATATTTGTATATCCGCTCCTTTTATGATGTTATAGAGCTTATTTACATCGGTCTTATAAAATAGGATTGTAAGGATAATGACGCTTAAGATTATTTTTACCAAGAATGTAGCCCTTTTTTTCATTTCTTATCCGCCCCCTTTCTTATAACATAAATAGGTTTATCCTGAGTTTCATAATATATGCGCACCATCATCTCGCCAAGGAGCCCCATAATTATCAACTGCACGCCAAGTAAGATAAGCAGGACGCCTAAAAGGAGCAGCGGCCTGCCGCCGATATT
>MHEL01000109.1 GCA_001803815.1 Nitrospirae bacterium RBG_19FT_COMBO_42_15
TTTGTCAAAGGAAGCTGTATCAGAAGATTTGGCAAAGGCAGGTATAAAAATAAAGCACCCGATTTCCTCTGCTGATTTAGTAAAGATTGGGAAGGTATTGAAGGCTGACGCATTAGTAACAGGCTCAGTAAATATAGGCGATACAGTATCAATAACAGCACAAATATTTGACACAAAAGAGGGGCAGTTGCTTGCAATAGAGAGCTTTCAGGAAAAGGGCGAGGCTGGGGCCGTGATTAAGAAAGGGACTCAGATGCTTGCTTATAAACTTATGAATAGGATTCCATATAAAGGCGTTGTTAGCGACAAAAATGAAAAAGGCTATACAATTGATGCCGGCAAAAATCAAGGTGTTGCTAAAGGAACAGTAATGTCTGTTTATGAAATCGTTGGCATTACAAGGCATCCATTTCTTAGCGATGTGATTTCAGTTGATAAGGCAGATATTGGAACATTGGTTGTTGCTGATGTGAGCGAGAATTCATCCATAGCAAAGATAAAGAGCTTAAAAACTGGAAGGGAGATAAGGGTAAATAATAAAATTGATTATAATCCGGTTAAAGAGATTATTCCGAGGCCAGCGGCTGAGACAATAATAAAGAATGTTGAGAGGCCTGCAGCATCTCCATCAAATGAATCCGGCAGATTTACTATTGACGAAGCGCTGACATTTAACAAGATTCTGCCATTTGGTTTTATTGATAAGACGGGCAAAAAATTTGACAGGGCAGTGGAGAGCGCGGTTAGGTATGTGTTTGAGTCCTTATACCCTTTTAAGACAATAACTGTTTCAGAGGCATTGATTAATAAAGGGCTTGAGGCAAAGGGCATGGCAATAACGCATCCACTGCCTCAGTCTGTCGGCGCATTGATCGGCAAGACAGGCAACGCAGATGCCATTGTGACAGGAAACATTGAAATGGTTAATAATAATACGAGGATATTTCTTCAGATGGTCAGCGGAAAGACTGGAGAGCCATTATTTCATGAAGAAGAGATAATTATTGGGCCTGCAACTGCAGCAATAGTCAGAGATGTAGCAAGAAAGGCTGCAAACAGGCTGATAAATAAGATGCCGTATAAAAGCACTGTTACAAATAAACGCGATGATTTTGTTTATATTGATGCAGGCAAAAAGCATGGCATTCAGAACGGCGCTATATTGCCAATTTTTAAGATAGCAGGTATAAATCGCGACCCTGTTACAAACGAGGTGGTATCAGTTGATAAAAGGATGATGGGCGAGGTTATTGTAATAGATGCAAAGGACTACACATCTACTGCCAAGATGTATTCCATTATCCTTGGCGAGAGGATTGCTATTGGCAGCAAGGTTATGTTTGAGCCGACAAAGGATATTGCTGTAAAGGTGCTGCCGCAGATGGAGGAGGTAAAGGCAGAAGAAAAGGCCGCTGCTGCCCCAAAGCCGCTGTCAAAACAAAGAATATATGGCGACATTTCTACTTCATATAACTATATGAAGACATCATACAAGAATACTGAAACTGCAGTGCCTGATTATGTTTATAGCACACTGACATCGAGGCTGAATCTTAATATGCTGAATATGTTTGATTCCAATCTCAGCATATTTTTTGATGGAAATGAGCGGGAGGATTTGAGATACAGCAAGACAAAGGAGACAAACCTTCAGGCAAAGCAGCGCCAATTTTCTATAACAACCCTTTACATGCTTTATCAAAATTTATTTGGCAGGCTTGACACATACATCGGCAGGCACAGTGTGCCAGAAGGCGCTGTATATATTGACGGCGGCCAGTTGAGGCTTAATTTCACACCAAGATTCAGGATAGGCGGTTTCGGCGGCTTGAGATCAGACATAAACAGCTACAAGGTAGAGTATAAAAATGATTATGAGATTTATGGTGTTTATGGCGGCTATGATGGTGATATATTTGGCACAACACTTTCTTATGTCCATGTCTTTCACCGCAGTACGTTTGACAGAGGCTATGCAAACCTGCAGGCCTATTTAAGGCCGACACCCTATCTTAGATTCAACATGTATCTCACAGAAGACCTCAATTTCAAACATAAGGACGAGGAAACCTATGATACAACCAATTTTTACATCAGCGGCACATATAATCCAATACAGGATATTACCCTTTCGCTTGTATATTCCATGTTTGAGCCATTCAGAAATTTTACTGATGACAAGTCTTTTTATAAGGAATATCACGAACACAGGTATGAAGGAAGGGCAAGCTACAGATTTCTAAGGCATTATAATATTGACGCCAGCGTCTCTTATTCGCAGAGGAAAGAGACCCCTCAACACAGCACTATGTATTCCATTGGCGCAGGCGATACAAATCTTTTGAATACAGAAATCCAGTGGAACTTCAGATTTTCAAGAAATTTATATGATATGCAGCCAGAGGGCTCTGATGCAAGTATGCACTATCATACACATTCCGAGGTCTATTTCTTCAGCATAGGAAGGAGTTTGTTCAACAGGCTCTATCTTGACGGCAGATACACGCTTCAATATACAAAAGAGCACCACGAGGAAATGTTTGGCGGCGACAAGTTAACAGAAATGACTATATTCGGCGGCACGCTTTCTGCTAATCTGCCATATAACTTTTATGCGCTGCTGACCTATGAGCATACAAAGACAGAGTCTAACATTCAGGGCGCAAGTTCAGATGCAGATAATATTTATGCGCAAGTGGGGTATAGATTTTAATATGCAGTGGAGACATCATACTAAGTGAATTATATAAGAAAACTTTATGTGTTTTTGTTTCTTTTTAGTCTGATAATTTTTATTGGCTGCGCAACGGTTCAAGAAGGCGACAAGGCTGCCGGTAAAAAGGCGCCTTATATTGTTTTTACAATACCTGCAAACGGCCAGACAACAGTGCAGCGCTCAGGCAACTTTTATGTGGAGATATATTTTAGCGCAGAGATGGACCCGACGACAAAGGAGTTTTTTATGATGACAACAAGAGGCAGGAGGGTTGAGGGCAGATTTTTCTGGCTGAACGGCCATACACTGCAGTTCAGGCCTGATGCTGTATTAGAAGCAAATGCTACCTATGAATGCAGAATAACCGACGGCTATTCTATATACAAAGAAAGGCTAAAGGATATTCCATATTTATGGTTATTTGTAACAGGGCAATAAAGACAGAAGAGAAACAAGCATGTGTGTCTGCCCAAATAATGAGGGTGAACACTATCCTACGCTATTCTGAAGCTATGGAGCAGCGAAAGATAGCATAGATTTACCCCTGCATTAAAAAAGGAGGTAAGGGAAGATGGGAACAAAATTTAAAATCAATTTAGATGCCTGCACAGGCTGCGGGGCATGCGAGGACACATGTCCGGAGGTCTTTAAAATGGTTGATGAAAAATCCACTGTCAACAACGAGACAGTTGCTAAGAATATTGCCGCAGCGACAGAGGCAATGAATTCTTGTCCTGATAATGCGATTGTTAGTGTGTAGACGGCGCCCTGTTACATTAATAACTTACTATCATGTCATTTCAGAGTAGGTGGAAATGACAAAAAGAAGGTGATTTATATGATTAGAACCTTAGATGCAAGTGATTTTATAGAGCCAAAAAAGAAAAGGCTGTTTTACCCTGATTTTTCATCTTCCTTAACAAATCTCAGCAAGGACGAGGCGACGTCTCATCTCTATCATCCAGAGGTGCAGCAGTGCCGCGAGCTATTCGGCATCAAAGGACTGCTTTGCAAAAGGGATAAGGGGATGGTCGTTTATCGTGAGGGAGAAGACGGAAACAGTTTTTATCTTCTTCAAAAAGGCAGCATTACATTAAATATCAATCAGGGGATGATTGTTGAGAGCATAAAGCCCTTTGAGTTTTTTGGCGTTGAATCTGTTTTTTCAAAAAAATGGCTGACAACCGCAATTGTAAATGATGATGCAGAACTATACGAATTCAGGAATTCAGATTTGACGAATTCAATTGATTTCAGAAAAGGGAGTGAATTGTTAAAAATTGTTGAGCAGGCATATACAAAGGAAAGGCTAAGATTATTATTATATAAGATTTCTCCTTTTATAGGGATTACCGAAGATGAGCTAAAAGATATAACTAAGAACATAATAATAATGCCTTTTAAAAAGGGACAGATTATAGAATTGGGGCAGGAAGATAGTTTATTCATAGTTTCAGAAGGAAAGATGATTCCTGCTGCAGAGGCCATTGGCAGTAATAATACTGTTTATCAGTATGGCGATATAATCTACAAGCCTCTGTTCAAACTTGCCGGAGAAGAGGATGGAGAATTATTGAAGCTGAATGAAAAAATCGTTCAGAGGATAACAGAAATATCAGAGCCTTTTAAGAGCAAGATAAGCGCGGAGCTGAAAAAGAGGGGGAAATACACCAAACCTGCAAGCGATAAACAAAAGGGCGCTGAATCCGCAGTCCAAGTTATATCTGAAAAAGAGCAGAAACCTGCTGCTGAAATGGAGAATAAAGCAGAGATAAAAAAAGAAGATAAAATTGAGAGATTGAATCCGCACGAGATAAGGCTTTTTTTGTCAGAATCGCCTGTGTTTAACAATATAGGCCTTGAAGAGAAATCCAAAATTGCAAAGTGCGCTAAAATGGCCTGTTTTGATAAAAATCAGGAGATTATAAAGGCAGGCACATTCGGCGAGGGGAAATTTTATATTATAAAAAAGGGACAGGTGAAGATTGTAAAGGCAAACAGCAGGGGGAATTTTATAACAGTTGGGTGGCTGGAAGATGGTGATTTCTTCGGCGAGGCGCCGTTGATTTACAATGTTGAAAATGGCGAGACAATTATATCAATAACAAATATTGAGATGCTCGTTATTGATATAAACAGCTTTAAAGACCTTTATGATTATTATCCGAGTTTTAAGAAGGCATTAATAAACAGGCTGAAGGAGAGGGCAAAGGGGTATTCAGAGATTGAAAATAACATGAAGGCATTAAGCATAATGAATTTTATGGTTGAAAATGGTCTTACGTACGCTACAAGGCTTAAAATCTATGAGCTTAATAAATGCATCAATTGCTTCTCCTGCGTTAAGGCTTGCAAGGCGAGGCATGGCACGGCAAAATTCAGGAGAATCGGGCCTAAATATAGTTATGTAAGCATGCCTCAGTCCTGCCGCACCTGCAAACATCCAACCTGTATCAGCAAATGCAGAAAGGATGCTATCAGGCGTGAGAATGACGGCGAGATTGTAATCAACTCAAATTGTGTAGGATGCGGTTTGTGCGCCAAATACTGCGGCTTTGGCGCAATTGAGGTTATTGAGGCTGGTTCAGAAAACGGCAAAAAGAAGCGGATGGCCAATAAATGCGAGCACTGCAGGGGGCATAGCGACTGCGCCTGCGTATCAGAATGCCCCACAGGCGCTATAAAGCATGCGGAGCCAATGGCATATTTTAAGCATTTTTTGACACAACAGGGAGATTAAGTGATATTTATCTTATATTCTTTTGAAAGGAGGTGAGAATATGAAAAAACGGTGGGGCGTAATGTTTTTACCAGCACTTATAATTTTGATAATGATGTTAATCAGCGCTGAATATTCCTTTGCAATGTCCTTTGAAAAGGCTAAGAAGCTGATTGTCAAAGAGGCAAAACATAAAGGTCTTGAGCAGACTGATATTTCTAATGCAGTGGGTATTATGAAAGACCTTGTTCATAAAGGAATCAATGTGGATGAGGCATACTCGGTTGTAAGCAGGATTATAAAAAGATGCAATCATGAAGAGCTTAAAGAAAATGCCGAACGGATAAGAGAGGCGGCAGTAAACAGCCCGGATTATTGGGTAATGCAAAACTAACAACGGAGGTGCAGAGATGAGAAAAAATGTTTTGTCTTTAACAGGTATTT
>MHEL01000110.1 GCA_001803815.1 Nitrospirae bacterium RBG_19FT_COMBO_42_15
TAATGCCGATAGCGATGGAGCAGGGATTGAGGTTTGCAATAAGAGAAGGCGGCAGGACAGTAGGAGCAGGCGTAGTAACACAAATAATAGAGTAAGGAGTAATTTAAGATGCGTGAAATAATCACAATAGCTTGCACACAGTGCAAGGAGAGAAATTATTCAACAATGAAAAATAAAAGGAATACGCCGGACAAGCTTGAGATTAAGAAATATTGCAAGTCCTGCAAGGCGCATACTTTACATAAGGAGACCAAATAACAGGCCAGTAGCTCTAACGGCTAGAGCGCCGGTCTCCAAAACCGGGTGTTGGGGGTTCGAATCCCTCCTGGCCTGCCAAAGATTTATTTTGGGGAAAGAGATGAAATATGTTTGAGAGAATAAAGGAATTTTTAAAAGAGGTAAGGGGAGAGATAAAAAAGATAACCTTTCCCACAAGAGAAGAGACCATTAGCTCATCAGTGGTAGTGGTAGCGGTAGTAGTAGTAGTATCAGTGTTTCTTTCGCTTGTTGATTTTGGATTGACCAAGATAATTAAATCTGTAATAAAATAAGATATGGAGCAGGATTGATGGCAAAAAAATGGTATGCGATTCACACCTATTCAGGTTTTGAGGGAAGGGTGAAATCAAGTATAGAGGAAAAGATAAAGACCTTAAAATTAGAGGATAAGATAACACAGGTTTTGCTTCCTACAGAGAATGTAGTGGAGCTGAAAGAAGGGAAAAAGAGGGTTTCTACCAAGAAATTTTTCCCGGGATATGTCTTAATAGAAATGGAGCTTACTGATGAGACATGGCATCTGATAAATAATATTCCGAAGGTAACAGGTTTTATCGGCAGCAATAACCAGCCATCAGCGCTTTCAGATGAAGAGGTTGAGGTTATAAGAAAGCAGATGGATACCGGCGTTACCCTTACAAAGACAAAGTCGCAGTTTCAGAAGGGTGACAATGTCCGTATTGCTGACGGACCATTCCTCGGTTTTACAGGCATGATTGATGAGATAGACCTTGACCATAGAAAATTGAGGGTTATGGTAAGTATATTTGGAAGGTCAACGCCTGTTGAACTGGATTTTTTACAGGCAGAAAAGGTGTAAAAAAACTGTTGAAAAAGCTCATCTGCGGCGTTGTCGCTTCGGGCTTGCATCCTCACATACAACACAGTATGCTGCGGTGCAATCCCTCGCTCCGCCTTGCATATGCAGCTTTTTGAACAGTTTTAAACGGCTTCAAAAGATAAAAATAGTTTAGGCAATTGTAATATTAAGAAGGAGATAATAATCATGGCAAAGGAAATAGTTGCAAATATTAAGCTGCAGATACCTGCTGGAAAGGCAAATCCAGCGCCTCCTGTTGGTCCTGCATTGGGCCAGCACGGCGTGAATATCATGGAGTTCTGCAAGAATTTTAATGCAAAGACTCAGAAGGACGGCGATACAATAATACCTGTAATAATTACCGTATATAATGACAGGTCATTTACTTTTATAACAAAGACGCCGCCTGCGGCAGAGCTGCTAAAGAAGGCAGCAGGCATTATCAAAGGCTCAGGAAAGCCTAATAAGGAAAAGGTTGGGAAGGTCTCATCTGCGCAGGTACAGGAGATAGCAAAGGCAAAGATGCAGGATTTGAACGCAGCAGATATAAAAGGGGCAGTTAATATAATACAAGGAACCGCAAGAAGCATGGGAATTGAAATAATCGGTTGAGAGGAGTTTTAAAATGGCAGGGAAAAAATTTAAAGAGTCTCTAAAAAATGTTGATATTGAAAAACTTTATAAACTTGAAGACGCTGTAGAGCTGGTTAAAAAATGCGTTTATGCAAAGTTTAATGAGAGCATGGACATGGCAATACGGCTTGGTGTTGATCCAAAGCATTCTGACCAGGCTGTAAGGGGTTCTGTTGTGCTTCCGCACGGCTCTGGGAAAAAGGTCAGGATTGCAGTTTTTGCAAAGGGCGAGAAGGAAAAAGAGGCAAAGGATGCAGGCGCTGATTATATAGGCTCAGATGACCTTGCTGAAAAAATATCAAAGGGCTGGATGGATTTTGACAGTGTTGTTTCAACACCGGATTTAATGGGAATGGTTGGAAAGCTCGGTAAAATTTTGGGCCCAAGGGGATTGATGCCGAATCCAAAGACCGGCACTGTTACCTTTGACCTTGCAAAAATAATTAAGGAGATAAGGCAGGGAAGGGCTGATTTCAAGGTTGACAAGGCAGGAATAGTGCATGTTCCTGTTGGCAAGGCATCATTTGATGTTAAGCAGCTTTTGGATAACATGAATGTTATAATAGAATCAATAATGAAGTCAAAACCAGCCTCAAGCAAGGGCCGCTATCTGAGAAGCATCACCTTATCCTCCACAATGGGTCCTGGTGTAAAGGTTGATCCAATTTTAGTTGCAAATATGTTTGCATAGAAAGGTCAGAGACCCTCGCAGGGGCGAGGGAAGGTTAAATCTATTTTAGTCAGAGACAATAGGCGTTTGCCGCGCTGTAATAATCGGGGCAGACTTAATTGCATTAACTGCTGCCTGTTTAGACTGAATCAAGGGATTTACGGCTATAGTTTATTAGTATAGATGAATCTATAGGCAGCACTTTTGATAAGCGTCAGTTGCTCTGATTATTTGGAAAGGAGGGATATTTTATTGAAAAAGTCTGAGAAGGCAGAGGTTATTTCAGAGGTTCGCGACAGATTTACAAAGGCAAAGATAGCAGTTCTGACAGACTACCGCGGCCTTGATGTGGAAAAGATGACCGAGCTTAGAGTAAAGCTGCGCGGAGCAAAAGCTGACTATAAGGTAATTAAAAATACACTTGCCAGCAAGGCTGCCGAAGGAACTTCTCTTGAAGGCCTGAAGGAGCATTTCAGCGGACCTGTAGGTGTTGCTATAAGCTATGATGACTCTTTATCCATATTAAAGGTATTAACTGAATTTGCAAAGAAGGAAGATAAACTTAAGATAAAGGCAGGCGTAGTAGAGAATAAAATAACTGATTTAAAAGAGCTTAGGGTGCTGGCAGATCTGCCGCCAAGGGATGTGCTGATTGCAAAATTCATGGGCAGTTTGAAATCACCGCTCTACGGTTTAGCTGGTTCCTTAAACGGCATAATGCTGAAATTTGTTTATGCCTTGAATTCTGTTAAGGAATTAAAGGCAAAGGCAGGATAAGTGAAAATTCAAAATTCAAAATTTAAAAATATAAAAGGAGATTTCTAAAATGGCAGACTTAACAATGGATGATGTTTTAAATTATATTGATAACATGAAGGTAATTGAACTTGCGGAATTGGTGAAAAAGATTGAGGAGAAGTTCGGCGTAACAGCAGCAGCGCCTGTTGCAGCAGCAGCCCCTGGCGCAGCAGCCCCTGGCGCAGCAGTAGAAGAAAAGACCGCCTTTGATGTTATTCTTGCAAGCGCAGGAGACAAGAAGATTCAGGTTATCAAGGTGGTGAGGGAGCTTACAAGCCTTGGTTTAAAAGAGGCAAAGGATGTTGTTGATGGAGCGCCAAAACCGCTTAAAACAGGCGTGTCAAAAGAAGATGCTGATAAATTCAAGGCAAAGCTTGAAGAGGTCGGCGCAAAGGTAGAGATAAAGTAGAACAGGCATTCTGAGTCATTCCTGCGAAAGCATGTCTGTCGACAGGCAGGCAGGAATCCAGAGGGAATAAGAAGTATCTGGAAAACAACTGGAGTCCATCTGGCGCGGGAATGACAGAATTGCTATAAGTAAAATTTAAATTTTTTCATAACAAATTACAAAAATATTTTTTTGGAGGAAATAATGAATCAGACCCAGAGGGTCACAAAAAGGACGAGAAAGGATTTATCCAAGGTACCAGTAAAACTTGATATTCCTAATCTTATAGAAATTCAGAAAGAGTCCTATGACCGGTTTCTGCAAAAAGATAGTGTGTCTGAGAAGAGAGAGGATACAGGACTGCAGGCTGCCTTTTTGAGCATATTTCCCATAGTAGATTTCAATGACACGGCAACAATTGAGTACATAGAATATTCTATTGGCGAGTCCAAGTATGACATAAGGGAGTGTATTGAGAGGGGAATGACCTACGCAGCGCCTATGAAGATAAAGGTGAGGCTGATCCTGAGCGAAAAGGACGCTGAGAGCGGCGCAAAAAGGGTTAAGGATATAAAGGAGCAGGAGGTCTATCTCGGCGAACTCCCGCTTATGACTGATACAGGCACATTTATAATCAATGGCACTGAAAGGGTTGTTGTCAGCCAGCTCCACAGGTCGCCCGGCGTCTTCTTTTCTCATGACAAGGGTAAGACCCATGCAAGCGGCAAGATACTCTATTCAGCAAGGATAATACCATACAGGGGCTCATGGCTTGATTTTGAATTTGATGTCAAGGATGTTATGTATGTGCGTATTGACAGAAGACGGAAGATGCCGGTTACAATCCTGCTTAAGGCAATGGGCTATACATCGGAGCAGCTTCTTAAGATTTATTATCCTGTAGAAGGCATAATAATAAGCAAGGGGAAATTCCTGAGAAAACTAAACCCTGATGTCCTTGTTGGCAACCGCGCACCCATGGATATAGTGGACAAAAAGAGCGGAGAGGTTATTGTAAAAGAGGGCAGCAAGATAAACAAGGCCATCTTGAAAAAGATGGAGACCGCAGGTATTTTAGATATACCAATTTCAAAGGAAGAACTTATTGAAAGAATAGTTCTTCACGATGTTATAGACCCGGCAAGCGGCGAGGTTCTAATCGGCGCAAATGAAAAGGTTACAGATGAGGCATTAAATAAGATTCTGAAGACAAAGCTTGAGAAATTTGATGCCCTTTATATAGACGGCGTTCAGGTTATAGCATCCATCCGTGATACCATGCTGATGGACAAGGTAAATTCCAAAGAAGAGGCGATGGTAGAAATCTACAAAAGGTTAAGGCCTGGCGAAGTGCCCACTATTGAAACTGCCAAGATGCTCTTTAACGGCCTTTTCTATGATCCAAGGAGATATGACCTTTCTCCTGTTGGAAGGATGAAGCTGAATAAAAAATTGAAGCTAAATATTCCGATTGAAAAGAGGGTATTAACGCCTGAGGATATTATTGAGGTTATAAGATACCTCCTCAGTCTCAGGGTAGGCAAAGGTGAGATAGATGATATTGACCATCTTGGAAACAGGAGGGTAAGGTCAGTTGGCGAACTCCTTGAGAATCAGTTCAGGGTAGGTTTAGTGAGGATGGAGCGGGCAATAAAGGAGAGGATGAATATCCTTGATATGGATACAATACTGCCGCACGATCTTATAAATGCAAAGCCTGTTATTGCTGCGGTAAAGGAATTTTTTGGAAGCAGCCAGCTTTCCCAGTTTATGGACCAGACAAACCCCCTTGCCGAGATTACACATAAAAGGAGATTAAGCGCACTTGGTCCCGGGGGACTGACAAGGGAGCGAGCAGGATTTGAGGTTAGGGATGTCCACCCAACGCACTATGGCAGGATATGCCCGATTGAAACCCCTGAAGGCCCGAATATCGGTTTGATAACATCCCTTTCAACATTTGCAAGGGTAAATGAATTCGGTTTTATTGAGACGCCTTACAGAAAGGTTGTGAACGGCAAGATAACAGATGAGATAGTGTATCTCTCTGCAGTAGACGGTGAAGATTATGTTGTTGCACAGGCAAGCTCTCCTGTTGACAGCAGGGGACACCTTACATCAGAGAGCATATCTGCAAGACATAAAAGCGATTTTGTCCTTGTTCCGCCTGAAAAGGTTGAATTTATGGATGTTTCGCCAAAGCAGATTGTCAGCGTTGCCACAGCCCTTGTCCCGTTTTTGGAAAATGACGATGCAAACCGCGCCTTAATGGGTTCAAATATGCAGAGGCAGGCAGTCCCTCTATTAAGCACAGATGCCCCGTATGTCGGCACAGGAATGGAAGAGGTTGTTGCAAGAGATTCAGGCATCGTGGTTCTGACAAAGAGAAGCGGTTATGTTGAGAGCGTTGATGCCACAAGGATAGTTGTGAAGGCAGACAGTTCAGGAAGAAAGGGCAGGGGAAAAGAGGGAGAGTCGCCGGAGAGCGATCTTGATGTATACAATCTTATTAAGTTCAAGCGCTCAAATCAGAACACTTGTGTTAATCAGAAAGCCATTGTCTCTGTTGGAGACAGGGTTGTTAAGGGTCAGGTGCTTGCGGATGGGCCTGCAACCGAGCTTGGAGAGCTTGCCCTCGGCAGGAATGTCCTCGTTGCGTTTATGCCATGGGAGGGATACAATTTTGAAGACGCAATATTGATAAGTGAAAAGCTTGCAAAAGAGGACAGGTTTACATCTATACACATTGAGGAATTTGAGATTGAGTCACGGGATACAAAGCTCGGCAAAGAAGAGATAACAAGGGATATCCCAAATGTAAGTGAAGATGCCTTAAGAAACCTTGATGAAAGCGGCATAATACGCATAGGCGCAGAGGTAAAGCCGGGTGATATTCTTATAGGCAAGGTTACTCCTAAAGGCGAGACCCAGTTAACCCCTGAAGAAAAACTTCTGCGCGCTATCTTTGGTGAAAAGGCAGGAGATGTTAAGGATGCATCCTTAACTGTTCCTCCGGGCATAGAGGGCACTGTAGTTGATGTAAAGATATTCTCAAGAAAAGGCGTTGAAAAGGATGAGAGGACAAAGAGCATTGAGAATGAGGATATGCAGAGGCTTCAGAGGGATTACCATGACGAGCTTAGGATTATTGAGGAGGAAAAATACAAGAAGATAAGGGAAATTCTGTTGGGCCAGACTGCTGCTGAGGATGTAATTGATGCAGAGACAGGCGACGCTGTTTTACATAAAAAGAAGAAATTTACACAATCTGCATTGGACAGTATTTCTGACAGGGACATTGAAAATATCCAAATAGCAGACCCTGAATATCAGGAAAAATTAGAGGAGATAGAAAGGTCAACAAATGACCAGATTGATATTTTACAGACAATCTTTGACGAGAGGATGAGCCGTTTCAAGAAAGGCGACGAACTTCCTCCGGGTGTTATAAAGCTTGTTAAGGTTTATATAGCAATGAAGAGGAAGCTCTCTGTCGGTGATAAGATGGCTGGAAGGCATGGGAATAAGGGCGTTGTTTCCCGCATCCTGCCTGAAGAAGATATGCCGTATATGCCTGACGGGACGCCTGTAGAGATTGTATTAAATCCGCTCGGCGTTCCTTCAAGGATGAATGTGGGGCAGATACTTGAAACACATCTTGGATGGGCAGCAAAGGCGCTCGGCCTTTATGTTGCGTCACCTGTCTTTGAAGGGGCGACAGAATCAGAGATAAAAGACATGCTGATTAAGGCTAAACTTCCTTCAAGCGGCCAGATAACCCTTTATGACGGAAGGACAGGCAAGTCATTTGACAGGGATGTGACGGTTGGATATATGTATATGCTGAAACTGCATCACCTTGTTGATGACAAGATACATGCAAGGTCAATCGGGCCTTACTCGCTTGTGACCCAGCAGCCGCTTGGGGGCAAGGCGCAGTTCGGCGGACAGAGGCTTGGAGAGATGGAGGTCTGGGCGCTTCAGGCTTATGGCGCCACCTTTACGCTGCAGGAGTTTCTTACAATAAAATCTGAT
>MHEL01000111.1:0-3659 GCA_001803815.1 Nitrospirae bacterium RBG_19FT_COMBO_42_15
ATGGTAATAGCAATGAGGGCAAATATGCAGTTCTCCCAGTCCTGTCCGCAGTGCGGCGGCAGGGGGAAGATTAATATCACCCCTTGCAGGACATGCGGCGGCAGGGGGAATGTTTTAAAGGATGAAACAATTGCTGTAAAAATCCCAAAGGGCGTTGACACCGGTTCAAAGGTTCGCGTTGCAGGAAAGGGAGAGGCAGGGATAAGCGGCGGGCCTCCCGGAGATTTATATATTATTACAAGGGTCAGGCCGCACCACTTTTTTGAGAGGAAGGGAGATAATTTGTATTCAGAGATTCCGATTTCTTATGCAGAGGCAACGCTTGGCGCAAAGATAGAGGTGCCGACTGTTGACGGCATAGTGGCGCTGACCATCCCTTCAGGCACACAGAATGGCCAGCAGTTCAGGCTCAAAGGCAAGGGGGTGCCTCATCTGACTGGCGGCGGCACCGGAGACCATTATGTTACAGTAAAGATTGCTGTGCCCAAGCATATTGATGAAAAGGCAAGGCAGATTATAAAGGATCTGGATAAAATAACAAAAGAGAATCCAAGGGCTGAGATAGCCTTTAAGGGATTCAGGAAGAGATAAACATGAAGAAGGATAGGCCATTATATCAAATCAGCATTGTTGCAGAAATGCTCAACATCCATCCGCAGACCATACGGCTTTACGAGAGGGAGGGATTTATAAAACCAAAGAGGCGATTGGGAAATGTTCGTCTCTTTTCACAGGAGGATGTTGAACGAATTGAGATGATACTTAGGTTTACCAGAGATCTCGGCGTTAATCTTGCCGGCGTTGAGGTTATCTTGAGCATGCGCGAGAAGATGGAGCAGATGCAGGAGAAGATGGAAGATACAATGAGGCAGATGATGGAAAGGGTTAAGGAAGAGGTTCAAAAGGAGCTGATGCAAAGAGAAAAAGAGTTAAAATATCCGTTGGTAAAAGCAGGAAGGACAATAAAGATAAAGATTGATAAAGAATGAACTAATACCTAACAGGTTGTTGAAAAACTCTATTTATGCTTCGACAGGCTCAGCATGAACGGAAAAATATACAATGAAATCAATGAGCCAACCGTTCACCCTGAGGTTCTCGAAGGGTGAACAGTGAGCTTTTCAACAACCTGCTAATGTATAAATCTATTTTAAACAAATCTTCCCTGACCCCTCTTTGGAAAAGAGGGATTTAAGTTTTTCAACTGGAGTAAATCGGAGGCATAGATGATCCGTTTTGATAGACTAACACTAAAATCACAGGAGGCATTGCAGAAATCACAGGCAATTGCAGAAAAATATAACCACCAGCAGATTGATGCAGAGCATCTTCTCTATGCGCTCATAGAGCAGACCGATGGCTCTGTTGTTCCAATATTAAAGAAACTTGGCTCTGATTTAAAGAGGATAAAGGAAGAGCTTGAGGATACATTAGCTAAAATTCCACAGATAACAGGCGGAGGTGTGGGTCAGATTTATATAGCGCCGAGGCTTGACAAAATATTCTCTCGTGCAGAAGCAGAGGCAGAAAGATTAAAAGATGAATATGTAAGCGCAGAGCATCTCCTAATCGCAATTGCTGATGGCGATGGCGCTGCGAAGGATATCTTAAAAAGGCATGGAGTAACAAAGGACAGGATATTTGCTGTGCTTGTAGATATAAGAGGGACACAGAGGGTTACTGACCAGTCGCCAGAGGAAAAATATCAGGCGCTGTCAAAATATGCAAGGGACTTGACTGATTTGGCAGGCAGGGGCAAGCTTGACCCTGTAATCGGCAGGGATGATGAGATAAGAAGGGTTATTCAGGTATTGTCAAGAAGAACAAAAAACAACCCTGTGCTTATTGGCGAGCCTGGCGTTGGAAAGACTGCTATTGCAGAGGGGCTTGCCCAGAGGATTGTAAGCGGCGATGTGCCTGAGGGATTGAAAAATAAGCGCGTGGTAGCGCTTGACATGGGCGCATTGATTGCCGGCGCAAAATACCGCGGGGAATTTGAAGAAAGGCTAAAGGCGGTTTTAAAAGAGATTCAGGCTGCTGAGGGCCAGATTATACTTTTTATTGACGAGCTTCATACACTCGTTGGCGCGGGAGCTGCAGAGGGCGCAATGGATGCGTCTAATATGCTAAAGCCTGCATTGGCAAGGGGAGAGCTCCGCTGCGTTGGCGCAACTACTATTGATGAATACAGAAAGCATATTGAAAAGGATGCTGCGCTTGAAAGGAGATTTCAGCCTGTCCTTGTAAAAGAGCCAAACATAGAGGATACGATCTCCATACTCCGCGGCTTAAAGGAGCGCTACGAGGTTCATCACGGCGTAAAGATAAAAGACTCTGCATTGGTCTCTGCTGCTGTGCTTTCTCACAGATACATATCAGACAGGTTCCTGCCGGACAAGGCAATTGATTTGATTGACGAGGCTGCTTCGCGCCTGCGCATGGAGATAGACAGCATGCCTTCAGAGCTTGATGAGATAGAGAGAAAAATCAGGCAATTAGAGATTGAAAAACAGGCAGTAAAAAAGGAGACTGATAAGGCATCTAAGGATAGGCTTGCTGGGATTGAAAGGGAGATTGCTGAGCTTTCTGAAAAAAGAAACGGCCTGAAGGCGCAGTGGCTGGCGGAAAAAGATGTGATTCAGAAAATCAGGGCAATTAAAGAGGAGATTGAGTCTGCAAGGATATCCGCGGAAAAGGCAGAGCGTGAAGGAGACCTTGGCAAGGCAGCAGAGCTAAAATATGGCAAGATGACAGAACTGCAAAAAAACCTTGAATCAGAAAATAAGCGGCTTCAGGAGATACAGTCGCATCAGAAGATGCTAAAGGAAGAGGTGGACGATGAGGATGTTGCAGAGATAATCTCAAAGTGGACTGGCGTCCCTGTTACACGGATGCTTGAGGGCGAGATACAAAAGCTGCTTCATATGGAGGACAGGTTAAAGCAGAGGGTGATTGGGCAGGATGAGGCTGTTGTTGCAGTATCTAATGCAGTGCGCCGCGCAAGGGCAGGGATTCAGGAGCCGGACAGGCCGATTGGCTCATTTATATTCATGGGCCCAACAGGCGTTGGAAAAACAGAGCTTGCAAGGGCGCTTGCTGAATTTCTGTTTGACAGCGAGCAGGCAATGACAAGGATTGATATGTCTGAGTATATGGAAAAGCATACTGTTTCAAGGCTCATTGGCGCGCCTCCGGGTTATGTTGGCTATGACGAGGGAGGGCAGCTTACAGAGGCTGTTCGGAGAAGACCATATTCTGTTGTCCTTTTTGATGAGATAGAAAAGGCGCACCCAGAGGTGTTTAATGTGCTTTTGCAGTTGCTTGATGATGGAAGGCTTACAGACGGACATGGAAGGACAGTTGATTTTAGGAATACAGTTGTGATTATGACATCCAATATTGGCAGCCAGCATATTCAGGAATTAAAAGGCAAGGATGAAGGAGAGATGAGAAAAATGGTGATGGAAGCCCTTCGCAGCCAATTCAGACCTGAGTTTCTAAACAGGGTTGATGATTTGATTATCTTCCATCCGCTCGGCATTGAGCAGTTAAAGAATATTGTGGAGATACAGCTTAAGCATTTAAAGAAGAGGCTTGCAGATAAAAAGATTGAGATAGAGCTTACTGACAAGGCAAAGGAGTATCTTGCGAACGAGGGC
>MHEL01000111.1:3765-5374 GCA_001803815.1 Nitrospirae bacterium RBG_19FT_COMBO_42_15
AGGTAAAGATTGGCACGGAAAAAGGGAAATTGGTGTTTGAGAAGGGAAAGTGAGGCTATTAATGTTTACTGCTGTTTTTTCTTGACTTCTATAAAGCGTCCGATATTATATATTATCAGTACGCCAATACTGATTAATATAATTTATGAATGTTTTGATGCAGTTGTAGAAAAGAATGTTAAGGGGCCAGATATCACATGCTCAGGGATCGCCTACAGAAAATGACCGAGGTAACCGACGTCTCTCAGCATCCAGCACTACTTATGCAGCTAACGCGAGATGTCAAGAATTCTATTCGTATTCTTGAGTCCGAGTATCCGATCGACAAATACACCTGTGTAATGCATGCGTTCGATTTTACTGAGAAGCCTGAGTACACAAAAATCGCAAGTTTTGGTCTCGGGCGTATATTCGCTGGTGGCACTTTTATGCATTGGTTACTTGCTCGTAACTACCTCGCCGAGGTGCCGCAAGGAAACGCTGGCGATCTCGTGTTCTATTTTGTAAACGGACAGTTTAAGCATGTTGGTATTGTAGGTGATCGCTGGCGCATTATCTCGAAGTGGGGAATAGGTCATTTATACGAACACGAAGTGCTTGAGGTTCCTTCCAGCTACGGTGACGAGGTGCGGTTTTATTGTGCTTTACCATACGCTAATGCATACAACTATTTTGTAGTGTTTGCTGAAGAAAATGGGATGCAGTTTGAGTAAGAAAAGTAGCAGGAAAATAGTGGGATCGCCCATTTTAAAGCCCACCTGTCAAGCGGAAAAAGCTATCCCAAGGCGAGAAAAAAAATTATCGGTCATATCTTTAAGCTGCCACCATCCCTACCATTGCCGTATAAAAAACCTTGACACATACTCCAATTATTATATAAGATAATATTAATATCACGATGGTGCAAAAAATGCTACGCATAAAAAAATAAAATGGAGGCTTGATGCCAACCATCTCTATGTTTTACGGAATAATTATCAGGATGTATTGTTCGCCAGGCGAACACAACCCACCGCACTTTCACGCATATTATCAGGCTTACAAGGCTATTATTGACATTCATTTATGTGAGGTATCAGAGGGTAAGCTACCTCCCAGGCAAACAAAGCTTGTTTTGGCATGGACCGAAATTCACAAAGAAGAGCTATTGGCAGATTGGGAATTGGCCTCAAAAGGCGAACTACCTTTCCCAATAGAACCTTTAAAATAAAGGAGGACGAGCATGTATTTACCGGTTAAAACTGTAAAGCCGTTAGATGGATATAAACTGCAAATTAAATTTGAAAATGGAGAGGAAAAGATTTTTGACCTGTCTCCATATTTAAATATCGGCAAATTTACTGAATTAAAAAATGTATCATTGTTTAACTCTGTCACAGTCAGATTTGATAGCATAGAATGGGCAAATCATTTAGACATAGACCCGGAGTTTTTGTACGATAACAGTGTAAAGATAAAAACGCGCACATCGAGCCGCTCAGGCGGACGCGCTAAAAAACTTCACGCCGCTTAGCTTGGTCGCTATAATACTAACCAAATCAACTTCAAGTCTCCTATAATATCTCCATGCCAAGAACTGGGACAGCAACATTGCCGCTTTATTATGGCA
>MHEL01000111.1:5443-5670 GCA_001803815.1 Nitrospirae bacterium RBG_19FT_COMBO_42_15
TGATGCTGTTGACAAACTTATTGAGGCCATTATCTAGGCGCCGAGCGCAGGGAATTTACAGTCGCGAAAATTTTATTTCATAAAAGATGCGGAAATTAAACAGCAGCTCGCGGGCGCAGCATTCGGCCAGAACTTTATTGCAGAGGCGCCTTTAACAATTGTTGCCTGCACTGATAATAAAATTTCCAAAAGATACGGCGACAGGGGCGCTCATCTCTATGCTATTC
>MHEL01000112.1 GCA_001803815.1 Nitrospirae bacterium RBG_19FT_COMBO_42_15
GTTTATAAAAAGAGGTGTTGTAAAGAAAATCAAAACAATCAAAGGAGGGTAATAAAATGAAAAAGAGGTTTTATGTAATTCTCATTATAATTTTGACAGGGGTAATAGTTTCAGGATGCGCAAAGAAGGCGGTGACAAAGGCAGAGGGTGAGACTGTAGCGAAACCAGCAGCAGAAGAAAAGGCGCCAGCGCCAAAGGAAGAACCAATACCTGCAGCAGTAGAAGCAAAAAGATTAGAGCTTAAGGATGCATTTTTTGACTTTGATAAGTCTCTTATAAGGGATGATGCAAAGTCGCCTTTGCAGAACAATGGAGAATTTCTAAGGGCAAATAAAAACACAAAGATTGTTATTGAAGGCCACTGCGATGAGAGGGGAACAAATGAATACAATCTGGCATTAGGCCAGAGGAGGGCAGAGTCTGCAAAGAGGTATCTTACAAATCTTGGCATTGATGCGTCAAGGCTGTCTACAATTAGTTATGGCGAGGAAAGGCCGTTCTGCAAAGAGCAGAATGAAACCTGCTGGCAGAGCAACAGAAGGGCGCATTTTATAATAAAATAGTGTGGGCAATTCGTAAATCGCCCCTACAATAAAGAAATAATAGTTTTGGGTGTCAAAAGTTATGCAAAAAGACATAAGCTGCAGGATAACCAGTGTTGTATTGAAATATATTGAAAAGGAAAAGGGCAGAAAGGGTGTTGAGGAGTATGTAAAAAGAGTAGGCTTAAGTGAGGAATATCTGAAAGACCAGCATAACTGGCTCTCTTTTGACACATATACAAAACAATTTGAATATGCTGTTGAGATTTTAGGGGATAAAGACGCCCCTTTTAAGATAGGCCTCTTTGCTGCTGATAAAGAAAATGTGGGCGCAGTCTTTGTATTTGTAAGAGGAATGGCAAGCCCTTACATAGCTTACAGGTTATTAGGCGAGACCCAGAAACGGTTTAGCAAGGTTACTGATGTAGAATTATTGCATTTAGAGAGCAATAAGGCATTGGTAAAGGTTTTAAGTCATAATGGCTATAAGATTACAAGACTATCTTGTGATTATAGAAAGGGCATCTATGCATCTGCGCCTATGGCATGGGGGCTTCCGCCTGCACAGATAAAAGAGATTAAATGTGAGGCAGACGGCGCGGACTCCTGTGTTTATGAAATAAGCTGGATAAACAGGTCAACAGGATACCTCGCAAAAGCAGGTTTAGCCGCAGGTATCCTGTTTGATATAATTATTTATAATTATATCCCGTCACTTCAGCAATTAGACGCATCCGTAAAGCCGGTTTTAATTTTATTAGTACCTCTTCTTGCCTATTTGGGCGGCAAGGCAGCAGACCTGCATAATACAATAAAAACAAATCTCGCAATAAATGCAGAGCAGAACGAGGAGATAGACAGATCAATGAAGCTCCTTGAATCAAAATATGAAGAGCTTGAGCTGCTCAACCGCAGCCTTGAACAGAAGGTAGAGGAGAGGACAGAGGAGTTAAATAATTCAAACATAGAATTAGAGGCTACACTTGAGATGGTGCTGGAGGAAAAATTAAAGATAGAGGCAATAATTCATGGTATAGCAGATGGCGTTGTTGTGACTGACAAGAATCACAAAATAATCACAATAAATCCTGCTGCAAAGAATATATTTGGGTGGGAGGCAGGAAAGATAATAGGCAAGGAAACGAGTTCCAGTCAATTTGACTGTAATGAGCTTATTGCTATATTTGAAAAATCGTATAATACTGGAACAAAAATATATTCAAAAGAGATTAAGATTTTAAGCTCAATCGCAGAAACTGATAAAATTTTAAAGGTGATTTCCTCTGCTATTTTTCATAAAAACGGGGATTTGATGGGTATTGTATCTGTATTCAATGATATAACGCACTTAAAGATGCTGGATAAGATGAAATCTGACTTTGTTTCCAATGTTTCTCATGAGCTCAGGACCCCGCTTTCTTCTATTAAAGGTTCTGTGGATAATATGCTTGATGGCATTACCGGCGAGGTCAGCGAAAAACAGAAACAGTATCTTTTCAGGATTAAGAATAATACTGATAGATTAATCAGGATGATAAATGAGCTATTAGATTTATCCAGAATTGAATCTGGCAGAATAAGATTAAAGCTGCTGCCTTTATCAATAGGAGATATGATAAAGGATGTGACAGAAAATATAACAGCTGTTGCAGTGGAAAAGGATATAAAGTTTTTAATACCAGATAAAAGCGCAAATTTCGTAGTAATAGCAGACAGGGATAAACTGAATCAGATATTTATAAATCTTTTAGATAATGCAGTAAAATTTTCAAAGGAAAAAGGGAAAATAGAGATAAAGACAGAGAGGCAAGATAATAACTTTATCAAGGTTTCAGTGATTGACAACGGCATTGGAATATCGGAAGATGATAAAGAAAAGATATTTGACAGATTCTATCAAACAGGAAACGGCTCCGTTGCAAAAACAAAGGGGACAGGCCTTGGTCTTGCAATAACAAAGAGCCTTGTTGAATTACAGGGGGGGAAGATATGGGTGAATAGCGAGATTGGTAAAGGAAGTAATTTTTCATTCACCCTTCCGCTTTACAATAAACAACATCAAGTATCGGAGGAAATTAATGAATAACTCACTTGTAAAGATATTGGTTGTTGATGATGACCCTGATCTTCTGGATCTTATTACTGACAGGCTTTCTGCAAATGGCTTTAATGTTATAAGGGCGACAAACGGCCTTGATGCATTAAATGCCATTAAAAAAGAGGAGCCTACGATTGTTTTTCTGGACTTGCAGATGCCGAAGATGAGCGGCATGGATGTGTTAAGAACAATAAAAAAGGAAGGCATAAATGTTACTATTATTGTTATTTCTGCCTTCGGCACAATTGAATCAGCAGTTGAGGCAATCAAAGAGGGCGCCTATGATTTTATAGTAAAGCCTTTTGACCCGACACACTTAGAGGTAGTAATCAATAAGGTGCTTGAAAGAGAAGGTTTAAAATGCGCAAAGGAGTATCTCTCCTCGCAACTTGGGGAGAGATACAGATTTATAATAGGCAATAATCCTAAGATGGCAGAGATAGTGGAGATGACTAAGAAGGTTGCAAACAGCAAATCAACTGTCCTGTTATTAGGAGAGAGCGGTACAGGCAAAGAGGTTATTGCAAGGTCAATACATCACTGGAGCGACAGGGCAAAGGGGCCGTTTATTCCTGTAAACTGCGTTGCCTTATCAGAAAACCTTCTTGAAAGCGAACTATTCGGCCATGAAAAGGGCGCATTCACAGGCGCTATTCAGCAGAAAAAGGGAAAGCTTGAATTAGCAGACAGCGGGACGCTATTTCTTGATGAAGTAGGGGATATCTCTCCATCTCTGCAGGCAAAGCTTTTGAGGGTGTTGCAGGACCATGAATTTGAAAGGGTTGGCGGCACAAGGTATATAAAGGTTGATATAAGGGTTGTAGCAGCAACAAACAGGGACCTTAATAAGGCAATTGCAGACGGCAAATTCAGGGAAGACCTGTATTACCGCCTGAATGTAGTTAATATCAAGATGCTGCCGCTGAGGGATCGTACTGATGATATTTCCATATTAGCGGAATATTTTGTTAATAAATTTAACATTGAAATGAAAAAGGATGTTAAAAAAATATCAAGCGAGGCAATGAATATCCTCTTAAAATATCACTGGCCGGGTAATATAAGGGAGCTTCAGAATGTAATTGAAAGGGGGGTTGTTTTGTGCAACGGCTCAATGCTATTGCCTGAGGATTTGCCTTTATTACCATCATCCGCAGCCCAATCCATGCCTGAACTTGGTTTTCATAACGCTATTAAGGAGTATAAGAAGAACCTTATTCGCGAGGCATTAAAGAGAAACAGCGGGAGCCAGTCAAAGACAGCAGACTTCCTTGATTTACAAAGAACCTACCTGTCAAGATTAATAAAGGAATTAGATATAAACGCATAGCAGGCTGTTGAAAAAGTGCTTATCTGTCCGCCAGATTGTCATTCCTGCGAAAGCAGGAATCCAGAACCTATTGAATTTAAAAGAAATGGATTCCCGCTAAAAACATGCGGGAATGACGCTAATAGTTATTTTAGAGATTTTCAACACCCTGATAGGGTGTATCTAAAAGTATAACCGTGTATCTAATTAGATAACTGTTCAACAATCACCTTTAAGCTTCCTCATATAAGTGGTATTATCAACTCCGCTATAACTATTTGATATTTCATAATATTTTTGATAGATGGCCATGTATGTTGTGCCTCAGTTATATTTGTCATCCTTTGGCATGGTTATTGCTTTTATAAATAACTAAGGAGAGGATAAATATGAATACTAAAATATTAATTGTTGATGATGAGAAGGATATAATAGATGTATTACGAGACAGACTTGAGCAGGGTTTTTCTGAGGTGCTAACTGCATCCAATGGTTCAGAGGCTGTAAAGATAGCAGACAGGGACAGGCCAAATATTATTATTATGGATATTAATATGCCTGTGTTAAATGGCATAGAGGCTAAAAAGATTATCAGAGACAACGGCTTGAGAATGCCTATCATCTTTTTAAGCGTCAGACCAAAAGACGAGCTTAGTGATGAGATTGATGATAATACAATTTATATGGAGAAACCTGTTAATCTTAAGGAATTAAACTTTGTTATTAATCAGCAAATAATATCTTCAAATTAATTATTAGATTTTTGATTTCCAGTCTGCCGACAGGCTGGTAAGAAAGAGGTTATTATGGAAAGACTTATGTTAAATATGGAAAACAAAGAGCATGAGAAAACAATCCTGAAAAAATGGACTAAGGTAAATGGCAATGGCAACGATGGTAATGGTGACGCCAGTTTCCATCCATCAACCATTGTGTATAAGACCATTAAGGCATCAGAGAGGCTTTCTTTCTCAATAGGTGATACATGGACAGAGATAATTGATGGAATAGTATGTTTTTATAAGGTGCAATTAATAGAAGATATTATTATCCCTGCTGGCAAATACAGATGCTTTAAGGTAAGCGAAGAGATGGATGGTGGAATACGAAACCACTACTGGTTTGCATCTAATGTGGGCATTGTCAAGTGGGAGGTAGGGGAGATAAAAGGGGTTCTTCAGAACTGCTCAATGTAGGAAATCATTGCCTTCCTATTTAAAAACTGCTACAATAAAAATTCAAAATGTTTAATTCTGCCGATTATCCTGTTTTTAATTAAGAAATATTTGGAGGGGGGAGTTTGTTTAAGAGGATACAAGGAAAGGTATTATCTCTTGCAATTATAATTGGTCTTTTGCCAGGAATTGTCGGAATAACACTCACCTATTTAGGCGGCACACATCTTTTAAAAAATTCCATTGGAAATAATTTCCACGAGATTGCCAGAAAAGAATCTGAATATATGAGGCGGGTAATTGAAAAGGAGATTGATGAAGTGCATAGCCTTGCCATATCGCCATTCATAAGGAAATATGTAGAAGATGCAAATCTGAAATATAATGGCAAAGTCAATGAAGAGATAATAAGAGAGATAAACAGCATTGAAAACATCTGGCCGAGACTTAAGGAAAACAGCCCTGTCCTCAGGGATATTATGAATAACGAAACTGCTGAATATATTAAAGAGTATAAGAAAAGGGAAGGCGAGGAGTACGCAGAGATATTTATAACTGACGCAAAGGGCGCTGTTATTGCGGCTACAAGCAAGACATCAGATTATTTTCAGGCAGATGAAAAATGGTGGGAAGAGGCTTATAACAATGGCAAGGGAAGTGTCTACTTAAGCGATGTTGAATATGATGAGAACGCAAAGGTCTTTGCCCTGAATTTTTGTATTCCTATTATGAATAAATCAAATAAAGTTATTGGAATAATCAAGGTTGTTACAGATATAAGGCATCTCTTCTCAGGAATAATCAATGTGCATATTGGAGAGACCGGCCATTCTGATCTTGTATCCTCTGATGGGACAGTTATTATTGACGCCATCTCTCCGCCATTGAGCTGGAAGATAAGCGAGGGGCTTATAAGTAAAATATCTGCTTCAAAAGGCGGCTGGACAATGGATAAGGATGAGCACGGCATCAGCTCAATAATTGGTTTTTCCCCTGTTGAATGGGGCGCTAAATTTTCTGCTTCCAGCCTCGGCGGTAAAAACTGGTATATCTTTGTCAGGCAGGATATGCCTGAGGCATACGCCCCTATCTTTGGCCTCCTATGGCGGGTTGCCCTTGTTGGTATTTTATTAATAGGCATCTTCACCCTTGTTGCCCTTTCAATAGCAAGACAGATTGTGCGGCCGCTATTAATACTGCAGGACGGGGTTAGGCTGATAGGGCATGGGAAATTGAACCAGAGGCTTGAGATAAAGACAAAAGATGAGATAGGAGACCTTGCTAATTCCATAAACAATATGGCGGAGGAGCTTGAAAACAGGACTAATGAGCTTGAGTTTCAGAGGGGGGAGCTGGAGGAGACAAAGAATTATCTTAAGAATATACTGGAACACTCTGCTGATATTGTTATTACCACTGATTTGAATGGAAGTGTTGTTGAGTTTAATAAGGCTGCTGAGGAGATATTAGAGTATAAGAAGGAAGAGGTTATAGGAAAGCCTGCAGATGAGTTTTATATGGACAAGAATGAGAGGAAGCATATATTGGATATTGTAAGTAAAAAAGGAAAGATAAATAATTATGAGACAAGGTTTATGACAAAGAGCGGTAAGATACTCAATATGAGCCTCACACTTTCACATCTAAAGGATAATTCTGGTAAAGTGATAGGCACTGTAGGCATCAGCAGGGATGTTACTGCAAAAAAAGAGTTAGACCAGATGAAACTTGATTTTATGTATATGCTTACCCATGATATAAAATCTCCGTTATCAATTCTGCTTGGGCTTTCTACGATGGTGATGGAAGGCAAGTTCGGTTCGGTTGATGAGAAGATTGTTGAACCTCTGCGAAGCATATATTCAAGCGGCAGAAAGATATCATCATTGGTTGATAACTGTCTTACCTCTGCATTGATTGAGGCAGGCAGATTGGAGCTTGAAATGAAGCCTGTAAAGGTAGATGTGGTCTTGAATAATATTATTAAACTGATGCGGCTGCAGGCAGCAAAGAAGATGATTGATATAAAAACAGAAATCCCGAAGTCATTCCCAGAGGTAATGGGCGACGAGATTTATCTTGACAGGGTGTTTATTAATCTATTAAGCAACGCAATAAAATATACGCATGACAACGGTGAGATTAGGGTAAAAGGTAAAATAACAGATGGCGGAAAATCAAGGCATAAAAGGTATGCAGAAATTTCCATCAGTGATACAGGCATAGGCATCTCTCAGGAAGACCTTCCCGGACTATTTAATAAATATAAACGAGCAAAGGGGAGCGGAAGGATTGAAGGGACAGGGCTGGGCCTTTTTATTGTAAAATATATTGTTGATTCTCATAATGGAGAGGTAGAGATATCAAGTAAAGTCGGAGAGGGCTCTACCTTTACA
>MHEL01000113.1 GCA_001803815.1 Nitrospirae bacterium RBG_19FT_COMBO_42_15
TGCATTAGGTGCGGGAAGGTGGGCGATGTCCCTGATAATCAATCAGTTCTTAATATGCCTAAAATAGGCATTAGAGGTTTTAAGATAACAAAGTGGCATATAGATTTTCATGGCATATGCAAAGAATGTGAAGGAAGCGGCAGTTGAAATAAAATATACATAAGGAGGTATGATTATGAGTGAAATTTTGAGAGTAGGTGATGCAGTTCCTGATTTCAAACTTGAGACCTTTGAGCCGTCAAAGGGAGATTTTGGCGAGATAAGCATTTCAACACTTAAAGCGGATAAGAAATGGACAATACTTTTTTTCTATCCTGCTGACTTTACCTTTGTCTGAGCAACGGAGTTCGCTGCTCTGGCAGAGCAGTATGATGGGTTTAAAAAATTGGGCGCTGAGGTTATTACAATCAGCACAGATACAAAGTTTGTTCATCTTGCATGGCAGAGGGATGAGAAGCTCCTTGAGAAGGTTAAATATCCAATGGGCTCTGATCCCACAGGAAAGATCTCAAGGATGTTTGGTGTATATGATGAAAATACAGGCCTTGACTTGAGGGGCACTTTCATAATAAACCCTGAAGGCAAGCTCCTTAATTCAGAGGTTAACTATTATAACATGGGCAGGAATATTGATGAGTTGATGAGGAAGTTTAAGGCAAATCTCCATCTTGCAGAGCATACTAATGAGGGTTGCCCTGCAAAGTGGAAGGAAGAGGGCGACAAGACGCTGGCGCCTTCTGCAAAAATGGTTGGCAAGGTTTATGAGGCATTGAAGTAAGGTATATATTTTAGATTTTCTATAATTGTCATTCCTGCGGAAGCAGGAATCCAGAGATTCCGCATCAAGCCTGTCCTGTACTTGATACATAGTGCGGAATGAGAGGAAAAGACTGGATTCCCACTTTCGTGGGAATGACTTAAACACATTCCTTCCATATCTTCTTTTTTTGTGGACATTTTTGGTATTTTATGATTTATTCTTAATATGTTTGTCCTCTCCTCTATTCAGGAAGCGCAAAAATCAATCTCCTCATATATCCACAAAACTCCACTAATATATTCCAATTCCTTTAGCAGGATGTTTGGCTGCGAGGTTTATCTAAAGGCAGAGAATCTGCAAAAGACAGGCTCCTTCAAGGTGAGGGGTGCATTCAATAAACTAATAAAATTAAAAAGCGATAAGATTATTGCTGCATCAATGGGAAACCATTCACAGGGTGTTGCCTTTGCTGCGCAGACACTTGGCCTTAAGGCTAAGATTGTTATGCCAGTAACAGCCTCTATTGTTAAGCAGGAGGCAACAAGGGGATATGGCGCAGAAGTTGTGTTACACGGAGACAGCTTCAAGGATGCGCTTGATTATGCTATATCACAAAAGGATTATGCCTTTATCCATGCCTTTGATGATGAGGATATAATAGCAGGACAGGGCACAATCGGCATTGAGATTCTTGATGAGATAAAGAATATAGGCGCCATTTTAGTTCCTGTTGGCGGAGGCGGACTCATCTCTGGTATTGCTGCTGCTATTAAGAATCTTTCGCCAAAGACAGAAGTAATTGGCGTTCAGAGTTCATCTGCAACATCTGCCTATGAATCATTTATCGCAAAGAAAATAATAGAAACGCATCCTCACCCGACGATTGCCGACGGAATTGCTGTCGGAAGGGTCGGTGAAATGACATTTGAAATTATCAGTAAATATGTTGATGATATTATAAAGGTGACAGAGGAGTCTATTGCAATTGCTATCCTCCATTTTCTCGAAAGAAAGAAGTTGGTTGTAGAAGGCGCTGGCGCTGTTACGCTTGCAGCTCTGATAGAACAGAAGGAGAGGTTTAAAGGCAAAAAGATTCTCCTCGTTGTAAGCGGCGGGAATATTGACTTTACGCTTGTTGACAGGATAATTAATAAAGGTCTTGTCTCAAATGGCAGGGTAGGGATGTTTAATGTTATTGTTGGTGATGTCCCCGGAAGCCTTCATAACCTTACAGGGGTAATCGTTGAACATGGAGCAAATATACTTAATCTTGTTAATGACAGACTTGCTTCTGACATTCCTATTGGCAAGGCGCTGTTAAAGGTTACAGTAGAGGCAAAGGGCTTGCAGCATCTTAGTGAAATAAAAAATGCAATAAAAGAGTTAGGTTTTGATATAAAATAATTTCATGTATGCTTTTTTCATTATCAATCAATGATAAATTTATTAGATAAAATATTATCTTTTTCTATGCAGAGGTTTTTTTGACAATCCGGTTTATTTAATTACTGCTGTAAATTTCTGGATGGTTACCGCGCCTTTTTTATCAGCAATGGTAATCTTTAAATTATGGGTGCCTGATGGAAATTTTGCATTTATGATCTTTATCCCTTCTTTATTCACATATGGAAGCACCCTTTCGGTAATATCAATGCTTAAGAATTTCAGGTATTCAACCTTTAAGGTTGAAAGGTCTATTTCTGAAAGGCCTTTTGTTATAAAATGCAATTCTATATTTAATGGAGGGGCATAGGTCTTTCCTTCTTCTGGGGTAATAACCTTTATTGTCGGGCCTGTAGCGCTGTCGGATTTGGATTGAATGTCTCTTGCAACATTCTCATACTGAATAGCTGACATATCAGGAAGCAGAGCCTCTGCTTGTGTTATTAAGGCTACTAAAGCATTACCTGTCTCCTTTTTCCCTTCTGAAACAGCAGCCTTTTCCCTGCTGCAGCCGGTGCCTGCTGCTTCCAAAGGCTTTGCCTCGCCATAGATAAAATTGGCAAGCTGGCTGCTTACAGCAGAAACAATCTCTTTCTGCATTATCCTCATTGCCTTATTTTCAGCCTCTGTTGGAGTCAGATGCCCTTCTTTTCCTGAGCGTGAAATATTACCAAAGGTCTTTCCATTCTTTGCGTCTACAAGCTGAAAATCAGCGCACCAGCGCATATATTTCCATTTTGGGTCAGGTATATCTGCCTTATAGACATCAACCTCTCCAATAACAAGCAGATCAGTCATATCTGCCTCAGATTCCTTTCTCAATACTGAAAAACCTTCTCTGTTTAGGCCTTCAATTATAGACCTCTTTACCGCATGGCTATTATTGCCTGCTACTGTTACATATACATTAAATCCCCTTGAAAGGAAATTTTCCAATTCCTTTGTAACATCCGCAGGATTTATTGGGCTCACTAAACCCTTTCCTGTTGGATTCACTACTCTTAGGTCTGTATTATAAATCTCTCTTGATATAAGAGCCTTTATCGCCCTCCTTAGTGTTCTAATCCTTTCAAATTTATCTGCTGTATCCTGAGCTGTTTTAAGAAGACCTGTAATCTCAGAATCCAGATTTTTTATCCGTTCAGTTAAAACTACAGAAGCATGCCCCCTGTTGACAACTGCAAGGGCATAATATCGAGCTGTTGTTTTATCCTGCCATCTCTCTGCTATCTTTACATCCTCAAGGACTTTCTCAGAGGCAACCTTTGTCATCTCTTCTATTGCCACCTGACGCTGGACTTCGGTTTTTCCCTTTGTTTCTGTCTGTAGATATTTTTCCAATTCTGTAGTTCTTGAGTCTACTTCTGCTTTAAAGATTCTCGCAATCACTCCATAGGCGCGGTCCTCTGCAGTCTTTGCAGTATCAGCCTCTCCAACACCAACAAGGTATTCCCCTTCTGCATAAAGCGATGCAGGTTTCGTTACCCATACAGGCTGTTTTTCTGCATGGACAAGGCCTGTAATTAAAAATATTAAGATGCTTCCTATAAAAGCGTATTTGACATTTTTCATTTTATCACCCTGTGAGTGAGAATCTTTTTTTCTTTGGAATTAATAGAAATGCCTGGGAATATCTTTTTCTCCAGAATCTCCCCGACTGCGCCGATATAATGCACCTCAATATTATAATTGCCGGGCGGAAGGAGAATTCTTGCCATCTGAATCTTGTCAGGAAGCGTTCTCCAGCTTCTTTTATCTGCCTCCTCTGTTACAACAGATGCAATATTAAGCAGGCCGCCTACTATAATGCCTGCTTCCTTGCCATATTTTTTGGCGGCGGCCTTTTTAGCTGTCTGCGCTGTTGTAAATTTGACAACAGCTCTGGCGATAGCCTTGGCCCTAATCCTTCCGATCCTGTCATCAAGATTTTTTTTGGCAATAGCTGTTATATCCTCCATCAAATAGGTTTTCTCTTCTGAATTTATGCCTCTTATATAAATCCTTGCATATGCAACCTGCGAAGGCTGGGCAACAAACTTTGGGAATGCAATCCTAAGATAATACGGATCCCCTGCTACATCAGGCACAGGCGCATCTATAAAAAAATCCTCTTTAAAGGGCGCCCTTCCGGAAAGGTAAATGAATATAAGCTCCCCATTAGATTGAAGCTCTTTTATATCCTTAAATTTTATATTATTAAATTCTTTCTGATAGTTTTTGTATTCATCGTAGAGCCCTAAAGCCTTGCTCAGCCTCAGGAGGTCTTCGCCAAGAAAGGCTGGAATAGCTGTTCCATAGCTGCGGCGATAGTCTTTATACGCTGTATATGCCTTGTTATATGAGATATAGGCGTCATTCAGCTCCCCACGGTATTCATAAAGTATCCCGCTTAAATAACGGGCAAAGGCATCCTCTTTATAAACATTCTTTTTTTCATACTTGTCATTATACAGGTTTAGCTTATGGTCAACCTTTCTTGCCTCTACTAATGCATCATCCCATTTGCCAAGATAAGCATAATTCAATGCCATTATAATGTTTAGCATCACCTTCTCAAAATCCTCTCCCTCATAAGGCAGAAGGTTGTCATTGGTAAACATGGCGCCGCTTTCTGTTGTTATGCTCTTTGTATAAAGAGACTCTACAAGCTTCTCAGCCTCTTCAAGATAAAGGTTGCTCTTTTCATAATCGCCTGACAGATGAAGGGTCATGCCCCTGTCCATATAGTATAAAAGCGCGTTTCTATCGCCGTATTTCCCTTTGTATCTCTCTACAATGGCGTCGGCCTGTTGATAATTGCCCTGAACAAGGCTGTTGTCAATCATTGCATAATGCGAGACAGAAGGGGCGCAGGCAAATAGCAGCAAGAGGAGAAGGGGAGAGATTAAAAAATATTTGTATCTTCCCTTCATTTTTATCCTTGATTAAAGACCTGAGCGGCTTCTTTCTATAATTTTTTTGATCTTTTTCTGGCCAAACCAGACCTTTATATTTTTCTCTATATCTATCAATTCCAGATCTACCTGATAAAAGATCACCTTTGTCCCTTTGGCCTCATCAAGAATGGTATTTATAGTTCCCTTCAGCATATAGTCTGCGCCAATCTCTTTTCCCGGACCCTTCACAGTCTCGTCAGCAGCGTGCTGCGCCTGATCTACCCGCTCTTCTCTCAACTCTTCTCTTTCTCCACGGGCTGCCACAAATTGAACCCTGCCAGAGTTAGTAAGTTCTTTTTCTAAATCTTTTGTAAAGGTCTGCACATTAATATGTTCATGGCTTCTGTTCAATACAGTGCCCACAATAACCGTTGGCTGTTTTCCATGCCTCTTTGAAAAGTTCTCTATCCATGGCCTTGAAAGCGCCTCCTTTACCATCTCTTCTGCAACTAATCTGGAGTCAGTGTCATTCCACCTGCCGCTTAAATCCGTAACAGTTTCAGTCCCAACCCTGCTTACCTTTGGCCCTGCGCATGAAACTATAGCGATACTCACAATAAAGATTAAGGTTCCTTTTAGTAAGTTATTTTTAAATAGCATAATCACCTCACTTTTTAAATTTCTGTCTCATCTCATCCATAAAATCTTCCATATCCTTCATTTGATCTAAAATCAATTTATCCAGATTGTAGGGATTTTTTTCTGTCAGCGCTTCAGTCTCCTTTGGAGCAGCCTTTTCCTTCTTCTTTTCTTCCATACGGCCTGCTGAGTCATCCTGCTTTTCTATTATCTCTTTTTTTATTCCTGCTGCAGGCATATCTGACTTTGCTGCAGGCTTATTGGCATAGGATACGGAGATGCCTTTATTTGCCAGCCATCTCTTTGCCACGCTGGATTTTATAGAAAAATTTATTGCTGTAATGGCAAGTCCGTCAGCAGACCTCCTTGAGATAGAGGTATTTATGCCGATCATGTATCCCCGCTGGTCAAGCAGCGGGCCGCCTGAATTTCCACGATTAAAACTTGCTTCTGTCTGAAATACATCTTTGCCATTTATACCGTTAAAGTTTTCAATCTCAGCGCTGATGCTTCCTGTAGTGAGGGTCCAGAGTCCGCCTGTTTCTGGATGTCCGATTGCCACAACAGATTCTCCAATACTGATTCCTTGCGGGTCGCCTAATTCAATAACCTTTAATGCAGAAGGCCCTTTTTCAATCTTTAAAACTGCAAGGTCAAGCTGGCTGTCATAGGCAATAACCCTTGCATCAAACCTTCTGGTCAGATCCTTATTCATATTTCCTGTAACCCGTTCCGGCTTCAGGTAGATGTCTATACGACGCTTTGGTCTGTTGGCATCCTCATTTATCACAACATGTGCATTTGTAAGTATCATGCCATCGCTTGTGATAACAGACCCGGTGCCGCCGCTTCCCTTTTTTCCATCATCAGTTGACAGGATTAATACCACGCCGGGCCCTGCCTGCTGATAAAGCTCCTTTGGGGTATAGGCGATGACAGGGGAAAAGAGAGGCAGTAGGATAAGAATATTAAATATTAGTAAAGAGTAAAATAGCCTTTTCATGGTAGCTGCAATAATTATTTAGGCTGACGCTTTTGTTCCTCTGTTTCTAATTTCTCAAAGGCCTTTTCCGCATTCTTTCTTACAAAATCCCTTACCTCTGCATTTAATTCCTTCATCTTATTCAAGGTCTCTTTGAAGTTTTCTAAATCAAGTTTTGCTAAAGAGTAAGTTGTGTTATCCTGAGGGTCTGTCCAGTGGTCAACAATTACAACCCCTGAAAGCGTTGCTGCGGAGAAGGTTTTGACTGCCTGCTCAATATTCTGCTCCTCGCTGGTTTTTTTGAAATCACCTGCTGTGGTAGATGCAGCATAATCACGCATCAGTGAAGCTGAATAGGTTTCAAAGACCTTGGCGAGCTCAGCCCTTGCCCTGTTGTCTGCTGTTGTTCTTGCAAGGGGCTTATTCATAACCCCTGAAACCGCGCCAACTCCGTAAAATGCCTTGTCCCCTTTATTCAGAAAGGCGCCCGCGCCTTTTCTTACCCACTCCGGCTCTGCAGATGCGGGCTGGGCAGGCGGCGCTACTGCTGCCTCCTTCTTTGAACCGGCGCAGCCAAAAATTGAGCTAATTAACAGCATCCCAATAAGGGGTACAAAAAGAAACCTATCTTTTTTTAGGAAAGTCATTATTTTTCTCCTCCTTAAAGGTTTTATATTGCCAAACATCTATTCATTAGAATATACCAGTTTCTTTGTAGTTGTCAAGGAGATGTTTATAATTCAAGTCAACCATATTCATCAAATTCCTATATAGAAAATTTCAATATTAACACTGGTG
>MHEL01000114.1 GCA_001803815.1 Nitrospirae bacterium RBG_19FT_COMBO_42_15
TCCTGCCGCCTGCCAGGAACCTCTCACTAATAGGCATATCTTCAAAATGGCCAAGGCCTCTGCCAATGCCTCCCTTTGCTGATAAAGCAAAAACAGACCATTTAAAAGCCGAATAATACCAGCTTGTCTGAAGGCTTGCCTTAATAAATTTTGCCTCAGAGCCGAGATAGTCTGCGGCATTTTTTACAGAAAGGCCGTGTAGGGAGCCTGATGTTGGATTAAAGGGATTATTCCTAAAATCAATTATTATAGACGGATTCAGACTGCTTATTGCAATATGGCCCTCATCCTCAGAAGCAAGTATAGCATCAGGCTTGACATTATAAAGCTCCACATCCTCATATTGATAGAGGAGAGAGCCTCTTATATATTCAGTGAAGCTCTTATCAATGCCTGATGTTAAGCTCAGCCTTCTTAAGGAATAACCCACCTTTTCCTCTGTCTGATACCCGGCGCCTGCCCTTGCCTCAACAGGATTATTTAAAAACCACGGCTCCTTAAAACCTATAAAATATTTTGTCTCTACAGCGCTTGCCTCTGCCCTTACAGTCACATGCCTGTTGTATCCCCAGAGATTCTTGTGCGAAACCTCAACAAACCCCCTCAACTTCTCCACATCCCCAAAACCAACGCCAAATTCAACAGCGCCTGCATTTCTCTCTTTTACAGAAATCTGAATATCCTTCACATACTCCCTTTGCTCAGGTTCATCCTTTTTAATCTCCTTTACAGACTCTATCTTGACATCGCTGAAGATGCCTAATCTATAAAGTTTGCGCTGGCTCTTTAATATTTTTTCATAATCATAAGGCTCCTCTGAATGTATTAGGAGCTCTCTGTATACCACCTTCTCCTTGGTTAATACATTGCCTGTAAGAAATATCCTGCCGAAGCTTACAGGTTTATCCTCTTTTATTGTATAGATAAGCTCAATCAACTGCTTATCTTCTTTTGAAAAACGTTTTAAATCAACAGTGGCATAGATATAGCCCTTCTTTGAATAAAGCGCCAATATGCTAAATCTGTCCTCATTTGCCTGCGCCTCAATATACGGTTTCCCCTCCCTGCTTTTCATCGCCTTGGTTATGTCATCTAAACTATAGGCGCTGTTTCCCTTTACTATTATCTTATCTATCGTGGTCTTTGGCCCCTCAAAAATATTAATAGTAAGCTCCATCTCTGTCTTGTCTTCATTAAGGATAATCTTTTTCTCTAATATCTTTGCCTCTGTAAAACCATTCTGCCTGTAAAGGACAATAATCGCCTCCATGTCCTTTTCTATTACATCGTCCTTTAAAATCCCTTTTGAAAAGAGGCCTGCCTTCTTTGTATTCATTAAAGTCTTTAGCTTCTTTGTTTTTATAGATTCATTGCCTTTAATTGAAATATTTTTTATGTAAACCTTATTCCCCTCGTTTATCTTGAAATCTATTATAACCTCGTTCCTGTCCAGATTCTCTTTTAAGCTGTAATCTATCTTTGCAAGATAGAATCCTTTTGAACGATAAAGCGCCTCCATCCTTTTAATGCTGCCGAGCAGAATATCCTCATCATAGCTCCTGTCTTCGTATATAAGAAGCTCTTTTTTCAATTCACCAGAAAATATTTGGCTGTTTCCTTCAAAATTAACTATAACATGGATGCCTGCCTCTATATGAATGACAATTGAGACCTCATTATTCGGTTCATCATAATAGACCCTCTTTGGCGAAATTACTGACCTGATATATCCGTCCTTTATATAATAATCCTCAAGCAGTTTTATATCCTTGTCTAATTGAATCTCATCATACGGAATATCCTTCCAGACCTTCAGGATGTTGGAGAGTGTAATATCACTGTAGGCCTTGTCTCCTGTAAACTCTATCTTTGCAACCTTTGCCCTGAATCCCTCTGTAATCTGAAAGACTGCTGCCACCTGATCAGGCCTCTTTTCCTGCGCCGCATTAGCCTTAACCTCTGCCTTAAAGAAACCCTTTGCCTTATAATAATTGATAACAGCCTCCTGATTTTCTATTAATCTGCTCTGAATATATTCATCACCCTTTTTTATCTTAATAATATTTAGCAGCTCTTTTGTAGAGATAATGGCATTATCTTCTATCTTGATATCAGATATGACCACCTTTTCTTTAAGAATAAATTTAAGATTTAACCCCTCTGTGTCCCCCCTTAGCAAGGGGGGAACGGAAGGGGGGTGAATTAAGGTGGCATCTACAATCACATCGCTGAATATTCCCTTTTTAAATAACAGCTCTACGCCGTTCTTTATCTTTTTTGCCGAATATATATCGCCTTCCTTTATATTAGTAATCTTTACAATCTCGGAAACAGTTATCCCAATCTTAGACTCAACCTCAATATTTGCTATCAGCTTACCCTCAAGGTCATCAATTACAGATGCATCTGCCCATATTGGCAGCAAAAGGAGAAGTAATACCGCATGTGTAAATCTCTTCAACATCACTCCCTACTTGAACTCAAAGCGGAATTTAATATCAGCCCCGAGTCTTCCGCTCTCATCACGTTCGCCTACTAAGGATATATTTTTATTAAGGATATATTCTAATAAAATCAATTGCTCCTCTGTAGTAGCAAGATTCGTTGAATATGTTACATAAAGGCTGTCATCCCAGAAGTGCTTGCTTACTGTAATCCTTGGGCCGGCAGATGTCTTTGCTGAATAATAGTAAGGGTCAACCTGAAACCTCTCAAACCCCATAAGCTCTGATACACGCTCCTCTATAATGTCCTGAACCTGGCCTGTTACAAATGATGCTGCCTCTGCGGTGCCTATAACCTGCTCTGCGCCAGCAAGCTCCTCTGAAGTTTTTCCGGTAGTCAACAGAGCAAGTATATCTGTCTCGCTCAGAGGCGGGTCAGAAACCAAAGACAGATTAAACCTGTCAACTGTGCCTGTAAGGTTTAAATCAATCTGATATTTTCTGATCTTTGATGATGCATGGATATCAAATACAGGATTTATCTTCTCAGGGTCGGTAAAATCTACCCGGCCTGAAATAACCTTGAATCTATTCTTTCTGAAATAGACCTCGCCGCCTACAGCCTCAACCTTTCCAACTATGATAGGCCTGTTAATAGTCCCTTTAAGGATTATATCTGCCTCAAGCGGAAGCTTTGCTGTATTATTATTAATCCAGATATTCTCCTTTCCGTGTATCTGGATGTTAAGGGCTGTATCGCCAAAGACAGGCACCTCGCCCTTTTCGGGCTGGCGCGCCTTCTGAAACTCCAGCAAAGCGCTCTTCCACTCAATCCTTCTTTTGTATTCCCCCTTTTTGATAAGTATATCGCCCTTTGCAAATTTATTTTTTGCATCGCCCTGTAAAAACAGATTTGCATCAATGGTAGATGAAAACCCTTCTGGATATGTAAACCGTGCATTTGATACTATAAAGTTCATTCCAAACTGCCCAAATTTAAAGCCGCTCAATTCCATCCATCCTGTGCCTTTTATTGTGCCGCCGCCGATTGCGCCTTCAAACTGCTCCATCAGAATCTGCCTTTCGTTTAGAAAGAGCCCGATATTAACCTTCTCAATACGCTGTGAAAGCGTCCTGCTCCTTAATGCGCCATCCTTGATATTCAGCGCCCCCCTCACCCTCGGCTCCAGCCAGTCGCCTGAAAGCATAACTGCCATATACGCCTTTCCTCTGCTGTATTCAAGCTCCTTTGTAAAGAGCGTTGATACCTTCATATCAGCCTCGCCTGAAAGGCTTAAGTTAAATTCCTTAAATGGCCTGAATCTTCCTGAAAGGTTAAAAGATGTATCCTCGCCCTTTATCTTAAATGAACCAATTATTATCTCCTCGTTTATATAATTTGCAGCAATTGGGCCGTCATTATAAATCTTATACCCGGCAATATCTGCAGACAGATTGTTTAAGTTAAGAAAGGCGGTAGTATTCTTAATATTTTTAAAAGAGCCTTTTAATTCCATCTTGCCTGTCGCAGAGAGCGGCATGCTTAAAAATGGTTCAGGCTTAAAGATAGCAATAAAACTATTTAATGGAGCATCAATTAATTCAATCTCTGATTTAAATGGAATATTATCCCTTAATTCTATCTCTCCATTTATAAAACCGCTGTTATTAAACATGGCTGCGTCTAATTCAAAAACCATATCTTTAATTCCAAACTCTATTGCCCCGCCGCCTAAATCCCTGTCACCTGATGTGATTTTCTCAAAGACAATCTTGCCGTCTATCTCAGGCCTCTTAAAATCACCCTCGCCATTTAAATCAAGTCTGAAACCCCCATTAATAGGAAACTCTCCTATGCTCTTTAACAAGGCTATATCCTTCAACTCTATATTAGATGATGTGAGGCGCGCAGACCATCCTGGTGAGCTTGTCGAACCATTATCATTTTTATTATTCTTGAAGCTTATAAATCCGGTTCCATTCAGGATGCTCTTGTCATTTTTTATTAAAATCTCTGGAAAGGCTATTTTATCTGTGTCAAGATGCGCTGAAACAACCGCACTGTCAAAATGCTGACCATAGGCAGACCCTGAGCTGACATTAAGGCTCCCGTCGCCTGTAAAATCTTTTTTTGTCCCTTTAAATGCAAGACTCCCTGACGCCTTCATATCAATGGGTATCTCCTTATAAAATACAGAGACAATATCCTTCGGACTTCCATTCTTTATATCTGCCGTTAAATCAAAATAAGGGCCGGGAAGGCTGATAGCGCCGTTTATCCTATATCTTGATTCATCTTTCTCTATTAATATATCCTCTGCCTTCAGAACACTGCTGCTATAATGCGCCCTGCCAGAGGCGCTGATTGCAGAAACATCCTTTACCCTTCCATTTTTAACAGAAACCTCGCCGTCAAAAGAGGGATTATATAATGAACCGCTTATATCTCCGGATAAAGACATTTGGCCTGATGCATGTGGATAGTTAAAAGCGCTGGCAAACTCCCTTATATCATCTGATAAAAGGCCAGCAGACAGTTTTATTGTCCCATCCTCCTTAATCACACCTGAAAGATTAAGAGAAGCCTTTTCAGACGTGATTTTAAATTTATTAACAGTTAATATGCTGTTTTTAAGCTCAAGACCTGAATTCAATTCTTTGATGAGCGCCGCAGCCTTATTAATGCCCTTCTGCTCACTATTTACTGATTTAAACCTGCCTGATATCTCTGCCTCTGCAGTAATTCCCTTTCTTTCAAAACCAGCGCCTGAGAATTGGACATTAAAATCTATCTCCTTTTTTATATCAGGCAGACCCTTTACCATAGCCGACAGGATTGGGTCAGGGTCCATTCCCTTCATGCCTAATTTGCCCTTATAAGAAAATACATCATCATTAAAAAATAAATCCATGTTTCCGGTAACAGCGCCGTTTAAAATATTCCCCTTTACAGAAGATATGAAAAGCTTTTTATCCTTATATAACCCTTTTAAAGAGAGCGCTCCAATTATCTTATCATTGAGGTTTAGGTTTCTAAGACTAATCTCAGCCTCGCTCATCTGCAGGATATTGACATTTCCTTTTAGTTCCTTTGAATGAAAGGCGTTAGAATTTATATTCAGCATTATGCTGTTTAGCGAGAATACCGCCTTATGGTCTTTGAGAAAGATATCAATCTTGTCATCAATGTTTATGCCGCTTATCCTGCCTGCTATTGCCCTTTTTGTGCTGTCAATGTCAATAACACCGTTTTCTACTGTCCATCTCTTGATTACCTTTTTTATTAACGGTTTTCTGATAAGCTCTATGGTCTTTTGAAGAAGCGCTGAATAATTATCATCAGACACATCTTCCTCAAGCCATATATGGGGGTTTTTAATCTGTATCCTGTTGATGAAAAATGTTTTATATAAAAGAGCTGACGGCCTGAAGCTTATCCTGACCCTTTCTACATAAAGAATATCTTTATTCTTAAACTGTGGCTTATTTAAAACAGAAAAATTCTTTATCTCCAAATAGGCGGGAAAAATATGGAAGGCAAGGCTTTCTATTGCAATCGGCTGTCCTAAATTCTTTTTAAGCCATGCTGCTGCACGTTCTTTAACAAGATTTGACACATAACTGCTTTTTAAAATTACATTGGTGCCTATAACCGAAAACAGGATTAAAAGGGCTAATATAATAATCCCTTTTTTTATCCTCCTGCGCCTCTTCAAGATAATGCCCTCCTGCTGCAGCTTTATTTGACGGAAGACCTCTTTGCCAATTCCACATATTTCATCCTTAAGTTAAACAGGAGATTCTTCATTAACGCATCTTCGTCATTTGTCAGATTTCCTTTTGTTTTTTCCTCCAAGACAGACAGCAAATCAATGGTCTCCTTTGCCTGATGCAGATTGCTCCCCTTTTTACCTGTAAACGGATCCGCCTCCTCGCCTAACTGAATAAGCGCTGAATGGGCCAATGAATATATGAAGGAGCTGAAATCTATATGTGGAAGCCTCTCTTCAAAATCCTTCTTGTGTTCGCCTTCTTTGATTTTTGTCTCTTTTTTCACTGTATCCTCAGCAGGTCTTTCCTGCTCCTCATCAAATCTTATCCTTTTATCTGAAAACTTAAAACCCTTTTCGTCTTCCACTAAAGCCCACCTCCCAATCACTCAGTCGTAAATGTTATAAATGCGCTTATGCCCTCTGATTTCTTTAACTTTGCCTGTATATTCTGTGCATCTGGCCTTGTTGCAAACCTGCCTATCCTCACCCTGTACCAAATACCCTTTTCAGGAATCGTTACAGGCACTATGTACGGTTCGTATCCCTTTTTCTTCAGGCTTCCTGCAACATCTTCTGCCTTATCCTTCTCCTTAAAGGCTGCTATCTGCAGGGCGAATCTTTTCTCTTTTGAAGAGGAATCTGCTTTTATCTTCTCTTTCTTTGCAATTTTATTCTTTACCTCTGCCTTTGATTTTTCTTTCTGCTTTTTCTCTTCCTTATTATCTGTCTTCTCTGATTTCTGGCTTTTCTCTGCTGTCTTCTGTTCTTTTTCTTCTTTCTTCTGACCCTTGTCTTCTGTCTTTTGAATTTTTTCCTCTTTCTTCTGTACTCTCTCTTCTGTTTTCTGCTGCTTTAATGGAGAAGGCTCTTTGCCGTTCTGAAGGGTTTTATAAAATGTAAGGTCTTCCTTTTCCTCGCCTACAATAGGATTCTTTTTTTTGGCGTCCTCGCCTTTTCTGTCTGAATCAATCTTTTTTAATGCAGCCTCTTTTTCAGTTGATGGCGCCTGTGATTTTGGCGCTTCTTTAGCAAAAAACCATCTATTAACAATAAAGCCAACCGCAAAAAAGAATATTGCGGCAAAGAAAAAAACAATAAAAAACCTTATTCCTTTAGAACCTTCCCTCTCCCTTATCATCAATTACCTCATATAATCAGCATAGCATCGCCGTAACTATAAAACCTGTAACCCTGTTTTATTGCCTCATCGTAAGCCCTTAACATCAACTTCCTGCCTGCAAAAGCAGAAACAAGCATAAGCAGTGTTGACTTTGGAATATGAAAATTCGTTAATAAAGCATCTACTATCTTAAATTTATACGGAGGATGGATGAAAAGTTCTGAATATCCCTCCATTGCGTTAAGCATGCCTGAATCATCTGCAGCAGACTCAAGCGCCTTTGCAGATGTTGTTCCTACTGCAATTATTTTCCCCTTTTTTACCTTTACATTGTTAACTGCCTTTGCAGCATCCTCTGTTATCCTGAAATATTCAGGCTCCATTTTGTGTTCTGAGATATTATCACATTTAACAGGCTGAAATGTCCCCGGCCCAACATGAAGGGTTATCTCTTTGATTCTTACACCCTTTTTCTTAATCTTGCTTAGCAGACCCTCTGAAAAATGAAGTCCTGCAGTCGGCGCTGCAACTGCGCCCTTTATCTTTGCATAAACAGTCTGATACCTCTTTTTATCAGATATTGCAGCGTCTCTTTTTATATACGGCGGCAGAGGCGCCTTGCCAAGCCTTTCTAATCTCTCTCCTAATCCTCTAATATCATCAAATCTTATTATT
>MHEL01000115.1:0-928 GCA_001803815.1 Nitrospirae bacterium RBG_19FT_COMBO_42_15
GCTTGTTTTAAAAGAGGAGCTCATTGAAAAGATAAAGAAGCGGTTTGAATCAATGGGCAAGGCCATGCCTAAGAATAATGAAAGACAGGCTTTAATGCCAAATAAGGCAGTTGTAATTGATAATCCAATCGGCACTGCCCCTGGTTTTGCAATTGAGCATGATAAAGTCCTCATAATCTGCCTGCCAGGCGTCCCTGCTGAGATGCAGAGGATGTTTGAAGATGGCGCAGTTCCTCTTATTAAAAAAAGGATTGGTGTATCAGGGGCTGTTAAACTGCGGATTATAAGAACCTGCAGCATTGCAGAGGCCAAATTAGATGAAGTAATAGGCGGTTTATATACAGCAGATAAGAATATCAAGATTGGCCTTGCTGCTGGTGAAAAGGGTGTTGATGTAAGGATAACATCCTCTAAGGCCTCAGAGATTGAGACATCAAGATTATTAGCAGAATTAGAAGAGAAGATTACAGCAAGGCTAAAGGATTATATATATGGTTTTGATAATGAAGAGATGGAGGGGATTGTTGTAAGGCTTTTAAAGGAAAAGGGTGTCAGATTGGCAGTTGCAGAGTCCTGCACAGGCGGTCTGATTTCAAAGAGAATAACAGATGTCTCCGGAAGCTCTGCCTGCTTTGATAGAGGGATTGTCTCTTACAGCAATGAGGCAAAGATGCAGTTGCTGAAGGTTCCGTCTAAATTGATTGAGGAGTATGGCGCTGTAAGCTCTCAAGCGGCAATGGCAATGGCAGATGGGGCAAGGAGGATTTCAAACACAGAGATTGGGATTGGTGTAACAGGCATTGCCGGCCCGACAGGCGGAACTTCTGAAAAACCTGTGGGTCTTGTTTATATTGCTCTTTCTGAAAAAGGGAAAGAGACAAGATGCAAAGGATACAATTTTACAGGCAGCAGGCAGATGATAAGGATG
>MHEL01000115.1:974-3116 GCA_001803815.1 Nitrospirae bacterium RBG_19FT_COMBO_42_15
ATATACAATGATTCGCTCTTTTATTTCTATTGACATACCGGATGAATTAAAAAAGGAGGTAAAGGCATTACAGGAGCTGTTTAGAAAATGCGATGCTGATGTCCGATGGACAAGGCCGGAGGCAATGCATCTTACATTAAAATTTTTAGGCAATGTTGAAGAAAAGCAGGTTGAAGAGATAAAAACAATACTCAAAGAGATTGCTTTACAAACGCCCTTAATTAACATAAAATTAAATGGCGCAGGCGTATTTCCAAATCAGAAGGCGCCGAGGGTTCTGTGGGTTGGCATTATAGAGAAGGATGGTATTCTTGATAATCTTCAGAAAAGAATGGATGCTGAATTATTAAAAATAGGCTTTGAAAAAGAGAAGAGGGATTTTAAGCCGCATCTTACACTCGGCAGGATAAGATCGCAAAAAGGAAAGGAGCGGCTTGTTAAACTCTTGGAAGATGCTAAGGATAAAGAGTTCGGGGTTTTTACAGCAACAGATATAAAATTGATGAAGAGCGAGTTGAGGCCAGAGGGTTCGGTTTATACTGAATTGGCAAGGTTTGGATTCAAAAGGACAGAAGAAAAAATGTAGAGGCGAACCTGCGTGTTCGCCATAAGTTTGTAGCCGCAACCTTAAAGGTTGCGTTAAACGCAGGCTAAAGCCTGCGACTACCCGAATATATTAACAATTATAATAGGAGGGATGCAAAAATGGTTGATAATAAGGATAAGTTAAAGGCATTGGAACTTACAATCTCCCAGATAGAAAAGCAGTTTGGTAAGGGCTCTATTATGAAGCTTGGGGCAGACGAGGTTATATCTGACATCCCTGCTATATCCACAGGCTCATTAGGCCTTGATATTGCACTTGGTGTTGGAGGCATGCCAAGGGGAAGGGTGATAGAGATATTCGGGCCTGAATCATCAGGCAAGACAACATTGACGCTTCACATCATAGCAGAGGCGCAGAAGGCAGGCGGCACTACAGCCTTTATTGATGCAGAGCATGCCTTAGATGTAAATTATGCAAAGAAGCTTGGCGTAAAAACAGATGAGCTCTTAATATCTCAGCCTGATACAGGCGAGCAGGCGCTTGAGGTTACGGAGATGCTTGTAAGGAGCGGGGCAATTGATGTAATAGTCATTGATTCTGTTGCAGCGCTTGTGCCTAAGGCAGAGATTGAAGGCGAGATGGGCGACGCCCACATGGGCCTGCAGGCGAGGCTTATGTCCCAGGCGCTAAGAAAGCTTACAGCAGTAATAAGCAAATCCCAGACAACTGTTATCTTCATTAATCAGATTAGGATGAAGATAGGCGTGATGTTCGGGAATCCAGAGACGACAACAGGCGGCAATGCCTTGAAGTTCTATTCTTCTGTAAGGCTTGATATAAGGAAGGTCTCTGCAATAAAAGAGGGCGAGGATGTTATAGGAAACCGCGTGCGCGTAAAGGTTGTAAAGAATAAGGTTGCGCCGCCGTTCAAGCAGGCAGAGTTTGATGTAATGTTTAATGAAGGCATCTCAAAGATGGGAGAAGTTGTGGACTTAGCCGTTGAAAAGAATATCATTGCAAAGAGCGGCGCATGGTATTCATATAAAGATGAGAGGGTTGGACAGGGAAGGGAGAATGCAATAAAATATCTAAAAGATAACACTGCTTCTGCAAATGAGATAGAGAGCAAAATTAAAGAGATGTACGGTCTTGTAAACAGGCCAAAGGCTGAGGAGAAGAAGCAGACAGCGCCCGCAGCAAAGGGAGCGGCAACAGCTAAGCCTGCGACAGTTTGATAAGATAATAAATGGAGGTTTAATATGAACATTAATGAACTCCTTAAAACTGCCTCAGAGCGCAGGGCATCTGATATCCACTGCAAGGTCGGCAGTCCGCCTGTGTTGAGGATTGACGGCAGGCTCACGCCAATGATAGAGCACAACAGGATTACTCAGGAGGATGCAGTATCAGTTGCATTCGGCATTATGAGCAATTCCCAGAAGCAGAAGTTTAAAGAGAGAAATGAGCTTGACCTTGCATACAGCGTTCCGGGCCTTGGAAGGTTCAGGGTAAATGTCTTTCAGCAGAGGGGTACAATCGGGATTGTCTTCAGGGTTGTGCCTATGAAGATAATGACTGTGGAGGAGCTTAATCTT
>MHEL01000115.1:3145-5923 GCA_001803815.1 Nitrospirae bacterium RBG_19FT_COMBO_42_15
GCAGAGGGGGCTGATACTTGTTACAGGGACAACAGGCAGCGGCAAATCAACTACGCTTGCTGCAATGATTGATCATATTAATGCAACGAGGACAGAGCATATAATGACCATTGAAGACCCTATTGAGTTTCTGCACAGGGATAAAAAGAGCATTGTTAATCAGAGAGAGATTGGAGCAGATACAGAGTCATTCAGCGGCGCATTAAGAAGCGCCCTGCGCCAGGATCCGGATGTCATCCTTGTCGGCGAGATGAGGGACTTTGAGACTATATCAACTGCCTTGACAGCAGCAGAGACAGGCCACCTTGTTTTAAGCACACTTCATACAGTTGATGCAACAGAGACAATAAACCGTATAATTGCCGTCTTCCCGCCGTATCAGCAGAAGCAGGTCAGGCTGCAGCTTGCATCTATTTTAAAGGGTGTTATCTCCATGCGTCTGATACCAAGGGCAGACGGCAAGGGCCGTGTGCCAGCAGCAGAGATCATGGTTGTAACAGAGACCATAAAGGAATGTATAATAGATGCGGACAAGACAAGAAAGATTCATGACTTTATAACTGCAGGAACATCACAGTACGGCATGCAGACCTTTGACCAGGCATTGATGAACCTGTATATGAGAGAGCTTATTACATATGAAGAGGCGCTGCGCAGATGCACAAGGCCAGAAGACTTTGCATTAAAGGTTAAGGGCATTCAGTCAACATCTGACCTTGCATGGGATGCTGCATCCAAAGGCGAGAGGGGGCCAAAGAAGGTTGATGAGGGGGAGGTAAAGATAGAACGATTCGGCTCAGTAAAGTAAGGCGGCGGCTTCGTAAAAAGTCTATCTGCTGAGTTCTCGCTCCGCCTTGCATCCTGTCTGCCGACAGGCAGGCTGGAGCTTTTTACTAAGCCGCTATTTAAAATATCTTATGGTTGATGAAATAAAAAGGGCGAAAGATGCTGCTTACAGATCCCTTTCCTACAGGCAGAGGAGCAGGAAGGAGTTAACTGATAAATTAAAAGAGAAGAAGTTTTCAGATAAGGTAATTGAAGATGTAATTCAGGGTTTAGAGGAATATAATTATATCAATGATGCTGACTTTGCTTTTAACTGGGCAGAGAGCAGGGTGCGCACAAGACGTATTGGCCCGATAATTCTCCGCAGTGAGCTGCTAAAAAAAGGCATATCAAAAGATATTGTAGATAAAACTTTAAAAGAGATATATAATAAGTATAATGAAAGGCTTCTTGCAATTGATGCGCTAAATTCAAAAGCCAAGATGCTGAGGGACATGCCAGAAAATAAGAAAAAAAGAAGGCTTTACAGCTTTTTAATGCAAAAAGGTTTTTCATGCGAAATAATAAACGAGATTTTGGGAGAGATGGAGATTGAAATCAAAGGAGCTTAGAAACAGTTTTATAAATTATTTTATTCAAAAAGGGCACACCCATGTATCAAGCTCTTCACTCATTCCCTTTTCTGATCCCACGCTCCTTTTTACAAATGCCGGCATGGTTCAGTTCAAATCTGTATTTACAGGAAATGAAAAGAGGGAATACAAGAGGGCAGTAAGCGTCCAAAAGTGCATAAGGGCCGGCGGCAAGCATAATGATTTGGAAAATGTGGGAAGGACAGCAAGGCACCATACATTTTTTGAGATGCTCGGAAATTTTTCATTTGGCGATTATTTTAAAGAGGGCGCTATTGAAATGGCATGGGAATTTCTCACAGAGGTTGTAAAGCTTCCGAAAGAAAGGCTGTATGCAACTGTATATGAAAAGGATGATGAGGCGGCAGCAATCTGGAGGGATAAGATAGGTGTCCCAATAGAGAGGATTGTGAGGCTCGGTGAGAAGGATAATTTCTGGCAGATGGGCGATATCGGGCCATGCGGCCCATGCTCTGAGATATTAATTGATCAGGGGGTAGATGTCGGCTGCGGCAGGCCTGAGTGCAGGGTTGGGTGCGACTGCGATAGATTCCTTGAGATATGGAATCTTGTCTTTATGCAGTATGAAAGATTAAAGGATGGAAGGTTAAACCCTCTGCCAAAGCCGAGCATAGACACAGGCATGGGCATTGAGAGGCTTGCTGCTGTATGTCAGGGCGTGAAGAGCAATTATGACAGCGACCTCTTTAAACCCATAATCGCTTCAATAGCAGAGCTGTCAGAAAAGAGCTATGGAAAAGATAACAAGACAGATATATCTATCAGGGTTATTGCCGACCATATCAGGGCAATTACATTTGCAGTATCTGACGGAGTGATGCCTTCAAATGAGGGCAGGGGCTATGTATTAAGAAGGATTATGCGCCGTGCAGCAAGGCATGGAAAATTTCTTGGGATTGACGAGCCGTTTATGTACAGGCTTGTCGGCATTGTTGTTGATTTGATGAAGGCTGCGTATCCTGAATTGACTGACAGCCACAATTATGTCTCCCGCGTTGTATTGAGCGAGGAGGAGAGGTTTATTAATACGCTGGATTTTGGCTTGAAGGTTGTTAATGAGATTATAAACAGACTCAAAATAGAAAAGAAGAATACTATCTCAGGCAAAGACCTTTTTAAGCTTTATGATACATACGGCTTCCCCATTGATTTAGCAGATGACATTGCAAAAGAGCACGGTTTTTCTATTGATGAGGCAGGATTCTATTCTGAGATGAATGAGCAGAAGGAGAGGGCAAGAAAATCATGGGTCGGCGCTGAGGAGGCAAAGGCGGCATCTGTTTATAGGGAGATACTCAGCAGCCTTAAGCCGACAGAATTCACAGGCTATGACAGATTA
>MHEL01000115.1:5932-8638 GCA_001803815.1 Nitrospirae bacterium RBG_19FT_COMBO_42_15
GGCATTGTATTGGCGATTATCCATAAAGATAAGAAGGTGGATAAGGCATCTGAAGGTTCAGAGGTGGAGATAGTTCTGGATAAGAGTCCATTTTATGCAGAGGGCGGCGGCCAGACCGGGGACAGCGGGATAATCACTGGCGACGAATGGAAGGTGGAGGTTATAGATGTCAGAAAGCCTGTTCCAACAATCTTTGTGCATAAGGGAAAGCTCTTAAGGGGCGAGATAAAGGCTGGCGATAGGGCAGTTGCAAAGGTGGATGAGCAGGCAAGATTGGCAACTGCAAGGAATCATACTGCAACGCATATCCTTCATTCTGTGCTTAAATATGTGCTCGGCGACCATGTTAAGCAGGCAGGCTCTTTTGTTTCAAAGGAGAGGCTCAGATTTGATTTTACCCATTTTTCCTCAATTGACAAAAGGGATTTAGACAGGATTGAGGAGCTTATAAATGAGAGGATAATGGAGAATGCAGACGCCTCGGTGTCTGTAATGTCCATTGATGAGGCAGTGAATTCAGGCGCAACAGCTTTGTTCGGCGAAAAATACGGAGAGAGGGTTCGGGTGGTTTCAGTTGGCGATTTCAGCAAGGAGCTTTGCGGCGGTACGCATATTGATGCTGCCGGCGACATAGGATTCTTTAAGATAATAAGTGAAAGCAGCGTTGCTGCCGGCATCAGAAGGATTGAGGCATTAACAGGCGGGGAGGCATACAAATATATAAAACAGCAGGAGGATGCAATCAGGAATTTAGCTGAGGCTTTGAAGGCTGCTCCTTCTGATGTTGTTGCGAAGGTTGAGAAGCTGAACCTTCTTTTAAAGGAAAAGGAAAAGGAGATAGAAAGGTTAAAGGGAAGACTTTCATCTTCTCAGGCAGGCGATATTATTACAGAGGCAAGGGTAATTGAAGGGGTCAGGGTTTTGTCTAAAAAGGTTGACGGCCTTGATATGAAGGACCTGCGGACATTCGGCGATTCATTAAGGGATAAGATCAAATCAGGGATTATTGCGCTCGGCTCTTCAAAGGATGACAAGGTTTCTATTGTTGTTATGGCAACTAAGGATGTTCAGGAAAAATACAGCGCAGTAGATATTGTAAAGGAGATTGCAGGCATTGTAGGCGGCAGCGGAGGCGGCAGGCCTGATATGGCGCAGGCAGGCGGCAAGGAGTCTGCAAGGCTCAATGAGGCTATGGAGAAGGTATACAAGGTGGTTGAGAAGATAGGCGCTTGCCAGGTCAACAAGGCAGGAGTAGAGTAAACTTTATAGCTGTTCACAAAAATTGTGCAGCCCTTGATTACAAAAATGAGGAAGTTTTAATCTGCGTAATCGTTTTTAAGAATCTGTGTAATTATCTATATAAAGGAGGTGCTTTATGACAATGTTGGATGTAATAAAAAAGGCGATGATGATAGGGTTAGGCGCACAGGAAAAGGCAAAGGAGCTTGTGGATGAGCTTGTAAAAAAGGGCGAGCTGAGCAAGAGCGAAGGCGCTAAGCTGTTTAAGGAATTTGTTACAAAGACAGAAGAGAATACAAAGACCATGGAAAAGAATGTAAAGGAATTTGTTCAAAAGGCATTTGAAAAGATGAATATACCCTCAAAGGATGATTTTGAAAGGCTTGAAAAGAAGGTTCAGGCGTTATCCTCAAGGGTGAAGAAGATGGAAGGGATAAAGGAAGAAGAGACAGATTAAACGGCTTCGTAAAAAGTCCATCTGCTGCGTTGTCGCTTCGGCCTCGCATCCTCACATACGAGTTAGTATGCTGCGGTGCGAGTCCTCGCTCCGCCTTGCATCTGGAGCTTTTTACTTTGCCGTTCAGATTTTGAGTTTTTTCCGATAAGATTATGCGGATATTAGGATTGGATTTTGGCGACAAGAGAATAGGCGTTGCTGTAAGCGATGAGATGGGCTGGAGCGCACAGGCAGTAAAGACTATAAATAGAAGAAGCGCTGCGGAGGATGTGAAACAGATAAAGGAAATTGCTGAAGAGTATGAGGCTGATGAGATTATTGTAGGACTTCCAGTAAATATGAACGGGACATTAGGCCCGGGGGCAGAGAAGGTAAATAATTTTATATCATTATTAAAAGGGCATATTGCGGTTCCGATAAACACATGGGATGAAAGATTGAGCACTGTTGCAGCAGAGAGGAATCTTATTGACGCTGGTTTAAGCAGAAAAAAGCGGAAGGATGTGATTGATATGCTGGCAGCCTCTGTAATACTTCAGGGGTATCTTGATTATTTGCGCTCTCCTTTAAAGGAAGAAGCTTAATAACAGGCTGTTATTTATGAAGACAAAGAAAAAAAAGATAGATAAACTTGATAAGAAACGCAATATTGTTTTCAGGACATCTTTCCTTGTTTTTATCTTTGGCGTTGCGTTCCTTTTCCTTATCATACACACATATACGCTTCTTTACACACCGCCCAATAAAGATAAACTCTCCAAGATAATTACGATCTATGAAAACAAAAATTTCAAGGATGTTGCAAAACAGCTTGAGGCTGAAGGCGTTATTGCAAGCAAGAGATTTTTTGCGCTCCTTGCGAGGATAACAGGCGCAGATAGAAAGACGCAGGCAGGAGAGTATCTGCTGCATACCAGCATGCTCCCCTTAGAGATACTTGATATTATAAAAAACGGGAAGGTCTACCAGCATAAGATTACCATACCAGAGGGCTATAACATTAAGCAGAT
>MHEL01000116.1:0-129 GCA_001803815.1 Nitrospirae bacterium RBG_19FT_COMBO_42_15
AATTCCTCTCTTGTCTTAGATTATTTAGACTAATGGAATTTAACACACAAGTCTATGGCGTGTCAAGGAATGCGATATCAACTGGCCTTTTAAAACCTTGATTTTTTCATCAAACTGTATTATTTTTAA
>MHEL01000116.1:191-7267 GCA_001803815.1 Nitrospirae bacterium RBG_19FT_COMBO_42_15
ACAAAGTTTGCTTCAAGGGAAATATGAAAAAAAGGACAAGCCCTTTTCTTCTGTCTTGCAAACTCGGCTAAATAAAACTTGCTTTTTCAACAAAATCTGATAGACTATAATTAAGACTTAATTTGAACCATAAGGAGGAAAGGATGAAACTAAGCACAGCCGTCAAACCCATAAGTCATATTAAATCCCACGCATCGGAGGTAATTAGTGAGATATCTGAAACCGGCAATCCGGTTGTCGTAACCGTAAACGGAGAGGCGCGGGTGATAATTCAGGACATAAAGGAATATGAAAAAGACCGCGAAAGCATGGCTATGCTGAAGATATTGGCAATGGGAAGAAAGGACATGCTTGAAGGCATGCACAAACCGATTCATCAGGCATTTGCTGAGTTAAAAAAGAAAATACGCTCTGCCGAGAAGCCATGAAATACGAAGTCCGTATTGATAATATTGCGATAGGCGACCTTTATGCAATCTACAGGTATGTAGCAAATAATGACTCGCCGGGAAAGGCTGAGCACCTGCTTGACAGCATACAAAAGGCAATGTTGTCTTTGGAAACAATGCCTGCACGGGGTAATCACCCGCCTGAGATGCAACGGTGGGGAATATTTGATTTCAGGGAGATATTTTTCAAACCATACCGCATCATATATGAAATCAGAGACAAATCTGTTTTCATTCACGTTGTTCTTGACGGCAGGCGCAATTGCGAAGACCTTTTACATCAACGGCTTCTGGGAGCACTATGAACAAAACCTTTCCGAAAGGGTGGAAATTGGTGCGAAGATTAGGAGGGGGCAGAGGGTCAGGCCGTACACCCATGACAAAGTTTGCTTCAAGGGAATTATAAAAAAAAAGACAAGCGCTTTTGTTCTGTCTTGCAAGAGAAAAAAAGCACAGGCGCATTATCTGGCAGTCAGAGTGAAAATACAAACAATATAAATAACTGGGTTCAATGTTAAAAAAGTTATATTGACAACTGCAAGGTATTTTGGTATTTATTTAAAGTAATAAATATTAGATTCATATGTCTAACATTAAGGAGGTACGTATGTTGAAAAAGGGATTATTATTGTTTGGATTAATAGCGCTCTTTGGCTGTGCGCACGCCAAGCCTGCTGACACGCCGTTGGTGGCGCCGGGTGACCTGTCCTACGAAGAGCTGCATACTACAGAGCGATTCCGTAAATACAAATCAGTAGGCATTCGGCTGTTTGATGTCAGTGATGTGGCTTTCTTGAGCACTAATGCAGAGGAGCGCACGGAGATGGAGGCGTTCAAGCTTTCTGCCAGCAGCCACCTGATAACTGGGTTTATGGATGAGATGGGTGACCACAAATTCTATCCCAAGTTTGGCGTTGCAAATACAAAAGAAGAGGCAGCCGGCTACGACCTGATAATTGAGGGCAAGTTCATTCAATTTGACCGCGGCACCCGCGGCGCGCGATACCTTGGCACAGGCGGCTGGACCAATGTTACATTGGCAGGCACTATGACAGAGACCGCCACAGGCAAGGTGGTGGTAAAGTTCCGTGATGTTAAATACGGCAAAGGCGGCTCCTTTGGCGGTGATTCCATGGACCTGTTGAGGAATAACTGCTTGGAGATTGGCAAAAATATCTCTGACTTTCTTGAAGAGGTTTATTAAGAGACAAGCAGGGCATTGTCCATATCCCGATATAGAAAATGTCATTGCGAGCGAAGCGAAGCAATCCCGCCTTTTGTAATTAGATTGCCACGCACCTTTAGGGTGCTCGCAATGACAGATAGTGTAAGGCTTTGTAAAGTCTAAATAGGAATTTGGGTTTTATTGCCTCTCCCTTTGTCTTAGGAATGCCTTTTCTGCCTCAACTGCGAAGAAGACTGTGGAGGAGACAACAAGGCAGAGGACGAGTTCAAAAAGGCTGAGCGCTGTTGTCTTGAATATTTTCTGAAATATCGGCAGATAGGTTATCATAAGCTGCAATATAAATGTCAGAAGCACGGCGCCGAGCAGCTTTGTATTACTGAAGATACCGATGGCAAAGAGCGATTCCCTTTCCGAGCGTATTCCCATGACATTGGCCATCTGAAACATGGCGAGCGTAAAAAATGCCATGCTCTGCATGTGCCTGACATCGCTGTTTCTTAATTCATACCACATTACAAATATAACGCCTGCTGCCATTAAACAACCGACCCATATTATATGCTGCCACATGCCCCTTGCAAATATGCTCTCCTTTGGGTTCCTTGGCGGCCGCTTCATCACATCCCTTTCAGCAGGCTCAAGCCCGAGCGCAAGCGCAGGCAAAGAGTCTGTAACAAGGTTTACCCAGAGTATCTGAATTGGAAGCAGGGGCAAAGGCATGCCGAGAAGTATTGCAAAAAACATGGTGAGAACCTCGCCTGAATTCGTTGAGAGCATGTAGCGGATAAATTTTCTGATGTTGTCATATATGATCCTGCCCTCTTTTATTGCTTTAACAATAGTTGCAAAGTTGTCGTCCAGCAGAATCATATCTGACGCCTCTTTGCTCACATCTGTGCCTGTTATACCCATTGCAACGCCAATATTTGCGCCTTTTAAAGCAGGGGCATCATTAACGCCATCGCCTGTCATTGCAACTATGTGTCCATTTTCCCTTAAGGCATTCACAATCCTGACCTTATCCTCCGGCTGCACCCTTGCAAATACAGAAATGTTTTCTACAATACTCTTAAACTCCTCATCAGAGATATCAGACATCTCCTTTCCAGTAATGCTCCTGCCATTTGCTGATAGTATGCCCACATCCCTTGCTATAGCTGCTGCTGTTGCTGGATGGTCGCCTGTTATCATTACAGGTCTTATGCCTGCATTTCTGCACTGGAAAACCGCATCCCTTGCCTCATCCCTCGGCGGGTCTTTTAAGCCGACAAGACCAATAAAGACAAGGTCATTCTCTGCCTTATCAGGCTGTATCTCCTTTTTAGCATCCCTGTATGCAAAGCCGAGGACGCGGACGCCCTTTGACGCCATCTCTTCGTTGTAGATGAACATCTGCTCTTTGTCTGCATTGCCCATCTCCTTAACGCCGCTGTCAGTTAGTATATATGGCGAAACCTCAAAAAGGCTGTCAACAGCGCCTTTTACAAAGACTATCTGTTTTCCATCAGGAGTTTTATGTATGGTTGACATCCTCTTTCTTGATGAATCAAAAGGCAGCTCATTTACACGCGGATAATCCCTTAGCGCATCTTCCTTTGTTATGCCTGTATGAATGCCTGCCTGAAGCAGCGCTATCTCCATCGGGTCGCCTGTCCTTTTATCAGCTTCAATATTTGCATCATTGCAAAGCACCATTGCATGGAGCAGCTTTCCTATTATCTTATCATCTATATTCCATTCCTTTTCCAATCCATCTATAGTGTAGATAAGCTCCGCGGACATCTTGTTCAAAGTGAGTGTACCGGTTTTATCAGAACATATTGTTGTTACAGAGCCGAGCGTTTCAACTGAAGGGAGTTTTCTTATCAAGGCGTTTGCCTTAACCATCCTGTAGGCGCCCAATGCAAGGACAATGGTTATTACTGCAGGAAGACTTTCGGGAATCGCAGCAACAGCAAGGCTTATAGCAGTGAGAAGCATCAATTGTATTGGTTCTCCCCTAAAGATGCCTGCTGTAAAAATCACAGCACATAAAAGAAGAGCAACGACAGCAAGCCATTTACCCATTCTTTCAAGACGCTCCTGAATAGGGGTCTTTTTATCCTTTGCCTCCTGAATAAGATGCGCTATCTTGCCAAGCTCTGTGTCCATGCCTGTAGCAGTTACAACGCCAATGCCTCTTCCATAGGTGATAATTGTTCCCATGAAGGCAATGTTCCTTCTGTCTGCTAATGATACAGTTCCCTGAAGCGGCTCACTGCTTTTTTCAACAGGGAGTGATTCGCCGGTCAGGGCCGCCTCTTCAACATTAAGGTTGTAGGATTCAATAAGCCTAAGGTCAGCAGAGACCTTTTCTCCTGCGGAAAGTTCAATGATGTCTCCTATAACAATATCCTGCGATGGAATTCTTGTATGCAGTCCGTCGCGGATAGCTGTTACAAAAGGCGCCTCTAATTTTTTGAGCGCATCCATTGCCCTTTCTGCGCGGTACTCCTGTGTAAAGCCGATAGTCGCATTCAAAAATACAATGAAGATAATTACGATTGTATCAGTAACATCGCCTGTAAAGGCAGAGATGACCGCTGCTGCAATCAGGATGAGGACAAGGACATCTGTGAATTGTTTTAAAAATAAAAGGAAGGGTGATTTTTTAGGGGCCTCTTTTAAAAGATTCTGCCCGTATTTGGCGAGCCTATCCTTTGCCTCTGTAGAAGCAAGGCCGTTTTTGCCTGTGCCGAGTTTTTCAAGCACAGCGTCGGTTGTTAATAAATGCCAGTCAGGTTTCATGTAGACCTCAATAACAAAAATTCTAAATCCTAATATCTAAATCCTAAACAAATTCAAAATTCTAAACTCAAATGTTCAAAATGTTTTGGATTTTGTATTTCTGTCATTTGATATTATTTAGGATTTAGCGCTTAGAATTTGGGATTTATTCCTGTAAGTATCCCCAATATCTCCTTATACCTTGCCCCTGCCTTTTCAATAATATCTTCCGGCAGTTTTGGTCCTGGCGGCTGCTGATTCCAGCTTAGAGTCAAAAGGTACTCCCTTACTATCTGCTTGTCAAAACTATCCTGCCCTTTTCCTACCTGATAATCCTTTTTAGACCAGAAGCGGGAGGAATCAGGCGTCAATATCTCATCAATCAAAATAAGTTCATTATTATATGTGCCAAACTCAAACTTTGTGTCAGCTATTATGATTCCCCTTTTCTCAGCAAGGCTGCCGGCCTTTATATAAATCCTTAAACTTAACTCTCTCGCCTTCTCTGCCATTTCCTGACCCAAAATCTTCTTTGCCTCTTCAAAGGAGATATTTATATCATGCCCCTCATCTGCCTTTGTGCTTGGCGTAAAGATCGGCTCATCAAGTTTAGCTGACTCTAAAAGGCCATCATTCAGCTTTATTCCGCAAACTATGCCTTTGTCTTTATACTCTTTCCATCCGCTTCCTGAAAGATAACCCCTTACAATACATTCAACAGGCAGCGGCATTGACTTTTTTACAAGCATGCTCCTTCCTTCAAGCTGGTCAGCATATTTACGGCATACAGCGGGAAAGTCTTTCACATCTGTTGCAACAAGATGATTTGAAATTATATCATTCATCTCATTAAACCAGAAGATGGAAATCTGGGTTAAAATTTTTCCCTTGCCCGGAATCCCGTTTGGCAATACAACATCAAATGCAGATACCCTGTCGCTTGCAATGAGCAAAAGATATTCCCCAAGGTCGTATATATCCCGTACCTTTCCCCTGCGAAGCAGTTTAATGTCATTGAGATTTGTCTGCAATATCACCTTTTCCATAATTAGATGTCTCCTTATGAAATAATTTTATGAAAAGTTATTTAAACATAAAGGGGGCAAGGTGTCAATAAAAACAGAAAGGCAAGTGATGTATCGCAGCTTGTGCAAGGAGCGATGACTGGAAAATCTGTTACAGGATGCCGCATACGCGCATTCCCTTTTAAACCTTGATTTTTTTGTTTGCTGATCTGGGAAGAGAAAGGGCATTACCTCTAAAAGAGGGTAACAACTAAAGACGGAAGCAAGTGTCTATACCACACCCTTTACAGGGCTTATGAACAACCTGCAGGGGCAGGCGCTTTTATTCTGCACTGCAAGAGTAAAAAAGCACAGGAACGGTTGCAGCTACGACATCAAATACCGCATGGGGCGGGAGAATAATCATGAGGAATAGGTGGTATAATAGAACAAGGAGGTCGTATTAGAGGGGAAGACACACGCCTTTATCCCCTCTTGATAGAGGGGAATTTAAAGATGCCGATAACCTCCGCCCTTGAGTGCGTAGGGATAAGAGACTCTGGTTTTGGAATATCAGTAGCCCTAAAGGAGAAGGCATCAGGGTCACGCCCTACACATTGCACAGCCTTTAATCTCCTGCTAAGTTGTTTTTTATGAAAATTAAGGGCAGCAGGCAAGCGACGCTGATTGATGGAGGACTTGCTTACAGGCAAAGTGAGTGCAAATTCTCTAATTTCAAGGACTGATAATCCTTGAAATTGACAAATTATAAGGACTGTGATATCCTAATTGCATGAAAATACCCAGAATTTATCAAGATTTAAACAAATATTTAAAACCGAACAAGGCATTAATTATTTATGGTCCCCGTCAGGTAGGCAAGACAACTTTGCTGCAGGATTTTCTTGCTGCAACTAAACTAAGGTATAAATTAGATTCAGGCGACAATATCCAGACCCAGCATATTCTTGGTTCACAAGATTTCAACCTTATTCGGGAATATGCGCAAGGCTATGAATTGCTCGCTATTGATGAAGCGCAGCGAATTAAAAACATAGGGCTTGGATTGAAGATAATTGTTGACCAGATGCCTGGAATTAAAGTTATAGCCACTGGTTCTTCATCGTTTGAACTCTCAGGGCAGGTGGGAGAGCCTTTAACAGGCAGAAAAACAACCCTTACTTTATATCCGGTATCGCAAATTGAATTGAGCAATTTATATAACCCTTACGAGATAAAAAATAAATTGGAAGAATGGTTAATCTTTGGCGGCTATCCCGAGGTTGTTGCCGCAGAGGATAAAGCCGAAAGAATTAAACTGCTTGAAGAAATTGTTCAGGCATATCTGTTGAAAGATATCTTAAATTTGGGAAAAGTTAAAAGCGCAAAGATGTTATTGGATTTGCTTCGTCTGCTTGCATTTCAGGTGGGCAGCGAAGTATCACTAACTGAACTCGCCCGTCAAATCGGGATTGATTACAAAACAGTAGCCCGTTATCTGGACCTTTTTGAGAAATCATTTGTGATTTATAATTTGCGCGGATTTAGCCGTAATCTGCGCAAAGAAATAACCAAAAAGAGCAAATATTATTTTTATGACAATGGCGTTCGTAATGCTGTTATTTCCAATTTCAATAAGTTAGAGCTGCGCAACGATGCGGGCATGTTGTG
>MHEL01000117.1 GCA_001803815.1 Nitrospirae bacterium RBG_19FT_COMBO_42_15
TAATACCATGCCGCGCTCTACTTCTTCTTTCTTCGTTCCTCTTAACAGCACCCCAATATTGTCTCCTGCTTGTCCCTGATCTAATAGCTTCCTGAACATCTCTACTCCGGTCGCTACTGTCTTCTGCGTGGGCTTTATCCCCACTATTTCCATCTCTTCTCCTACCTTGATTATCCCTCTATCTACTCTGCCGGTTACGACTGTCCCTCTGCCTGATATGCTGAATACGTCTTCTATCGGCATTAAAAACGGCTTGTCTATGTCTCTCTTCGGCATCGGTATGTAGCTGTCTACTGATTTCATCAGTTGCAGTATGGGTCCGCATTTGGGACATTCGTCCTTGCCGCAGCCGCATTCTAATGCCTTTAATGCGCTCCCTTTTACTATGGGTATCACATCTCCGGGAAATTCATACTTAGATAGTAATTCTCTTACTTCAAGCTCTACCAGGTCTATAAGCTCTTTGTCGTCTACCATGTCTATTTTGTTCATGAATACTACTATATATGGCACTCCTACTTGTCTCGCAAGCAGTATGTGCTCTCTGGTCTGCGGCATCGGGCCGTCTGCTGCGCTTACTACAACTATCGCTCCGTCCATCTGCGCTGCTCCGGTTATCATGTTCTTTACATAGTCTGCGTGTCCAGGACAGTCAACATGCGCATAATGCCGGTTCTCTGTCTCGTATTCTATGTGCGCTGTGGCTATGGTTATTCCTCTCTCCCTCTCCTCAGGCGCCTTGTCTATCTGATCATATGCTACAAAGGTTGCAAGCTTCTTTGATGACAATACCTTGGTTATCGCTGCCGTCAGGGTCGTCTTGCCATGATCAACATGCCCTATCGTCCCTACATTAATATGCGGCTTAGTACGCTCAAATTTGGCCTTTGCCATTTTATTACCTCCTGATTGTGTAGGAGCGAGGTCACCTCGCCCCTTCTATCTATTATTTCCTTACCTCAACCTCGCCTTTTACCTTTGCAATTATCCCGTCTGCAATACTCTTTGGCACCTCTTCATAATGTGAAAATTGCAGTGTAAATATCCCTCTTCCTTGAGTCTTGGATCTTAGATCAGTTGCATAGCCGAACATCTCTGAAAGGGGAACCTTCGAAGTTATTACCTGTGCAGACCCCCTCGGTTTCATATCATTTATCTTGCCCCTTCTTGAATTTATGTCGCCAATAACATCACCCATATATTCTTCCGGCACAATCACCTCAAGGAACATTATAGGCTCTAACAATATCGGGCTGGCATTTCTCATGCCCTCTTTAAAACCCATAGATGCCGCAATCTTAAACGCCATCTCAGATGAGTCAACCTCGTGATATGAACCGTCATAAAGGCTAATCTTGACATCATTTACAGGGTAGCCGGCAAGAACACCGCTATCCATAGCCTCTTTCAAGCCCTTTTCTACTGCTGGTATATATTCCCTCGGCACTGAACCGCCGACAATCTTATTTACAAATTCAAAGCCAGCGCCGACTTCATTCGGCTCAAGCTCCAGCCTTACATGGCCGTACTGGCCTCGTCCGCCAGACTGACGGATAAATTTACCCTCTGCAGTCGTCTTTCCCTTGATTGTCTCCCTGTATGCAACCTGCGGCTTGCCCACATTCGCATCTACCTTAAACTCACGCTTTAATCTATCAACAATAATCTCAAGATGAAGCTCGCCCATTCCGGAGATAATAGTCTGTCCTGTTTCAGTATCTGTAGAAACCTTTAACGAAGGATCCTCCTGTGAGAGCTTCTGCAGAGAGATGCCGAGCTTTTCCTGATCCTGTTTTGTCTTTGGCTCTATAGCCACTGATATAACAGGAGATGGAAACTCCATGACCTCAAGGATTATTGGATTATCTTCATCACATAAGGTGTCTCCTGTAGTTGTACTCTTAAGACCTACTGCTGCAGCTATATCGCCAGCACAAACTTCTTTAATCTCCTCACGCTGGTTTGCGTGCATCTTAAGGAGCCTTCCAATCCTCTCTTTTGTATCCTTTGTGGAATTATATATGTATGAACCTGCGTTTAATACGCCGGAATATACCCTTAAGAATGTAAGCTGGCCGACATAAGGGTCTGACATAATCTTAAAGGCAAGCGCTGAAAACGGATCTTCATCCTTTGGATGCCTCTCCATCTCCTTCCCATCTTCCGGGTCTATACCTTTCACTGCAAAAACATCTGTTGGAGCAGGCAGGTAATCAATAACTGCGTCTAACAGAAGCTGTACGCCTTTATTCTTAAAGGCTGAGCCGCAGATTACAGGTGTTAGCTCCATCTTTACTGTTGCCTTTCTTATGCCTGTCTTTATCTCCTCTTCAGTAACAGCCTTGCCGTTTAAATACTTTTCCATTATAGTTTCATCATAGTCAGCAATGGCCTCAATCATCTTATCGCGGTATGCCTTTGCCTCTTCAAGAAGGTCAGCAGGTATATCCTCAACAACATACTTTGCGCCGAGCGTTTCATCGTTAAATAGAATTGCATTCATCTTCACAAGATCTATGCAGCCCCTGAAGCCGCCCTCTTTTCCAATTGGAAGCTGGATTGGAACAGGCCTTGCGCCAAGCCTGTCTACCATTGTTTTTACACTGAAATAAAAGTCAGCGCCGATCCTGTCCATCTTATTCATAAAGGCAATCCTCGGAACCTTGTATTTATCCGCCTGCCTCCACACAGTCTCAGACTGCGGCTCAACGCCGTTCACAGAATCAAACACTGCAACAGCGCCGTCAAGAACTCTTAACGAACGCTCTACCTCAATGGTAAAATCCACATGGCCTGGTGTATCTATTATATTAATCCTGTGGTTCTTCCAGAAACATGTTGTTGCAGCAGCAGTAATTGTAATGCCCCTCTCCTGCTCCTGCGGCATCCAGTCCATAACCGCTGTGCCATCATGAACCTCGCCCATCTTGTAGGAGACACCGGTATAGTAGAGAATCCTCTCGGTTGTTGTTGTCTTCCCGGCATCTATATGAGCCATTATGCCAATATTTCTTGTTTTATCTAATGATAGTTGTCTTGCCATAGTTTTTATTTAACTCTTATTTTAAATATTTCACAAATCAAAGCCTAAACGGCAAAGTAAAAAGCTCCAGATGCAAGGCGGAGCAAGGACTCGCACCGCAGCATACAAGTTAGTATGTGAGGATGCGAGGCCGAAGCGACAACGCAGCAGATGGAATTTTTACGAGCCGTCACCACCTGAAATGTGCAAATGCCTTGTTTGCCTCTGCCATCCTGTGCACATCATCTTTCTTCTTAATTGTAGTGCCTGTATTATTTGCAGCATCCATCAGCTCTGCTGCAAGCTTCTCTTGCATTGTCCTTTCAGCCCTCTCCCTTGAATAACCAATTATCCATCTTAACGCCAATGCAATCCTTCTTGAAGGCCTTATATCAACCGGCACCTGATAAGATGCGCCGCCGACCCTCCTTGATTTAACCTCTACTACAGGCTTTACATTTTCGATTGCTGACTTGAACACCTTTAACGGGTCATTCCCTGTCTTTTCTTTTATAATATCAAATGCCTTATAACATACAGACTCAGCAAGGCTCTTCTTTCCCTGCTTCATAAGAACGCTTACAAATTTAGCAACAAGTTTGTTGTTAAATTTTGGGTCTGGCAGTATCTCTCTTTTTACGGCTACTCTTCTTCTTGACATTTTTATTAATCCCTATTTATTTTAAATTGATTTACTTAGGCCTCTTTGCCCCGTATTTAGACCTTCCCTGTTTTCTGTCCTGCACACCCAATGTATCTAATGCGCCCCTTACAATATGATATCTGACGCCGGGAAGGTCCTTAACCCTTCCGCCTCTTACTACTACAATGGAGTGCTCCTGCAGGTTGTGCCCCACACCAGGTATATATGATGTTATCTCAATACCGTTTGTAAGCCTGACCCTTGCTACCTTCCTTAAAGCTGAGTTTGGCTTTTTTGGCGTGGTTGTATACACCCTGACGCACACCCCGCGCCTTTGCGGACAATTCATTAGAGCGGGACTTTTCGTCCTTTTCTCTATCTTTTTTCTTCCCTTCTTAATAAGCTGACTTATTGTTGGCACTACGCACTCCTTATTACCATCAAATTCTTACTTTATCTATTTGTAAAATCAATAAAAAACAGAACAATCATGTTTAGTGGGAAAAACCTACGCATTATATTAGAAACTTCAATACTTGTCAAGGGTTTTCTATAAAAAAGAAACTTAACTAACCTTTTCTTCTACTCTGTTTAATGCAGCCTCCTCAGCTTTAGCCCGCTCCCGAATCTTTTCCTTCTTCTTAAATTTTATATAGCTGTTTTTATATTCCGGCATGCCTGTTCCCGCAGGTATAGGCCTTCCAATAATCACATTCTCCTTAAGACCAACAAGATAATCAACCTTTCCGCTTATGCTTGCCTCTGTTAATACCCTTGTTGTCTCCTGGAAGGATGCAGCAGAGATAAAGCTGTCGGTTGTTAAAGCAGCCTTTGTTATGCCGAGAAGGATCGGCTTGCCAATTGCAGGTTTACCGCCCTTTGCAATCACACGTTCATTCTCAGACGAAAATTCAAATTTATCCACCTGGCTGCCGATTAAGAAATCGGTATCCCCAGGGTCTTCTATCTTGACCTTTCTCAACATCTGCCTGACTATTACCTCAATATGCTTGTCATTTATGGCAACACCCTGCAGCCTGTAAACCTGCTGAACCTCATCAACAAGGTATTTCTGCAGCTCCTTTGGTCCGAGGATATCAAGGATATCGTGCGGATTAGCAGCGCCGTCCATCAGCGGCTCGCCTGCCATTACCCAGTCGCCTTCATGGACATTAACATGCTTTCCTTTAGGAATAAAATATTCCTTTGCATCGCCCATCTCATTCTTTACAACAATTCTCCTCATTCCCTTTACAAAACCGCCATATTCTATGGTTCCGTCAATCTCGCTGATTACTGCCTGCTCTTTTGGCTTCCTTGCCTCAAAGAGCTCAGCAACCCTCGGAAGACCTCCTGTAATATCCTTTGTTTTTGTTGTTTCCCTCGGCATCTTTACAAGCACATCGCCAGGATACACATAATCGCCCTTGTCAATCAGGATATGAGAGCCGATGGGAAGAAGGTATCTTGAAACAGTCTTGTTATGTTCATCCTTAATAGAAATACGGGGTCTTAATGTTGTTCCCTGATAATCAATAACCACCCTTCTTGAAAGACCTGTTACCTCATCCACCTCTTCCTTTATAGTCTCTCCGTCAAGGATATCGCCGAAGGCAACCCTGCCGCCTGCCTCTGTCATGATCGGGATTGAGTACGGATCCCATTCAACAATCTTCTGGCCTACTGTAACAGCCTTGCCGTCCTCTATCTTTATCTTTGCGCCATAGACAACAGAGTATCTCTCCTTCTCTCTTCCTGTCTCATCATAAATCGCTATTCTGCCGTTACGGTTCATAGTAACCATATCGCCGTCTTTATTCTTTACAGTATTCAGGTTAATATACTTCAGGGCGCCGGAGTTCTTTGCCTCAAGCACTGTCTGCTCTACAACCTTGCTTGCTGTACCGCCGATATGAAAGGTTCTCATTGTAAGCTGTGTGCCTGGCTCACCAATAGACTGTGCAGCAATTATACCGACAGCCTCGCCCCTGTCAACCAATTTGCCCCGTGCAAGGTCTCTTCCATAACATCTAATGCATATACCAACCTTTGACTGACAGGTTAGTACAGACCTTATCTTAATCCTGTCAATGCCTGAATCAATAATATTCTTTACAATGGTTTCATTTATCTCTTCAGATGCCTTTACTATAACCTCACCTGTAAGAGGGTCATTTACATCCTCTGCAGTAACCCTGCCAAGTATCCTCTCCTCAAACGGCTCAATAATCTCGCCGCCTTCAACAAGAGAAGTTACATATATACCGTCTACGGACATGCAGTCGTCCTCTGTAATAATAACATTCTGAGCAACATCTACAAGACGCCTTGTAAGGTAGCCTGAGTTTGCCGTTTTTAATGCAGTATCTGCAAGTCCCTTTCTTGCGCCATGTGTGGAGATAAAATACTGCAGAACTGTTAATCCTTCCCTGAAGTTTGCAGTAATAGGCGTTTCAATAATCTCTCCGGATGGCTTTGCCATTAAGCCCCTCATGCCGCCGAGCTGCCTGATCTGCTGTGTGCTGCCCCTTGCGCCTGAATCAGCCATCATAAAAATAGAATTAAATTCCCTTCTCTCCTTTGTAGTAATCTCTCCGGATTCACCCTTCGCAGCGCCTGTCTTCTCCTCACCAAGCTCCTTCATCATTTCATTTGCAACTACTTCAGTTACATGCGCCCAGATATCAATAACCTTATTATATCTCTCGCCCTTTGTTATTAAACCGTCCGCATACTGTTTCTCTATCTCCATTACCTCTTTCTCTGCCGCCTTGATCAATTCAGCCTTCTTGCTCGGTATATGCATGTCATCAATACATATTGATATCCCCGATTTGGTAGCATATCTGAATCCAATCTCCTTTATCTTATCTAAGAAGACAATCGTCTCCCTCTTTCCTGCCTCACGATAGCTGTAATCAATAAGCTTGGCTATTTCCTTTTTCACCATCTCTTTATTTATCATGGCAAATGGCAGCCCCTTTGGCAGTATATCGCTGAGCAGCACTCTTCCAACTGTAGTATCAACTAATTTTCCATCTATCCTGACTTTTATCTTCGCATGGATATCAAGCTCGTCAGCATCATAGGCAATCCTGACTTCAATCGGGTCATAGAATATCTTGCCTTCGCCCTTTACGCCTGTCTTCTCCTTTGTAAGATAATAACAGCCTAAAACCATATCCTGAGAAGGCACCATAATCGGCTTTCCATTAGCAGGTGAAAGTATGCTGTTAATTGACATCATCAATACCCGCGCCTCAATCTGGGCCTCAACAGAAAGCGGCACATGAACTGCCATCTGGTCGCCGTCAAAGTCTGCATTAAAAGCAGCGCAGACAAGCGGATGGAGCCTTATTGCCTTGCCCTCTACAAGGACAGGATCAAATGCCTGAATGCCAAGCCTGTGAAGGGTCGGCGCCCTGTTTAAAAGAACAGGATGCTCCCTTATTACCTCGTCAAGAACATCCCATACCTCTCTTCTTTCCTTCTCCACTAATTTCTTTGCGCTCTTTATAGTGGTTGCATATCCATTTTCCTCCAGCCTGTGGAAGATAAAGGGCTTAAATAGCTCAAGCGCCATCTTCTTTGGCAGACCGCACTGATGCAGTTTTAATTCAGGACCGACAACAATAACTGACCTGCCTGAATAATCAACCCTCTTTCCAAGGAGGTTCTGCCTGAATCTTCCCTGTTTGCCTTTCAGCATATCGCTCAAGGATTTCAAAGGCCTCTTATTCGGCCCCCTTATTACCCTTGCTCGTCTGCCGTTATCAAATAGCGCATCAACGGCCTCCTGCAGCATCCTCTTTTCATTTCTTATAATAACAGCAGGGGCATTAAGCTCATAAAGCCTCTTTAATCTGTTGTTCCTGTTTATAACGCGCCTGTATAAATCATTTAAATCAGAGGTTGCAAATCTGCCGCCGTCTAAGGGCACAAGGGGCCGCAGCTCTGGCGGAAGAACCGGAATAACATCCAAAATCATCCACTCAGGTTTATTGCCTGACTTTTTAAATGACTCTACTACCTTGAGCCTTTTTGTCAGCTTTTTCTTAACAGCAGTTGAAGATGCAAGTTTTATCTTGTTGCGCAGCTCTTCCCATAACGCATCTATATTAACTCTCTTTAAAAGCTCCTTTATTGCCTCTGCGCCCATCTCTGCCCGGAAATTGCTTCCATATTCGGAAACAAGGGAACGGTATTTCTCCTCACCAACGAGATCCTTCTCTTTTAAAGGCGAATCCCCCTGATCAATAACAACATACTCTTCAAAATAGAGGACCCTTTCAAGCTGTTTCAGGGTCATGTCAAGGAGATTGCCAATCCTGCTCGGCAAACCCTTTAAGAACCAGATATGCGCAACAGGGCTTGCGAGCTCAATGTGGCCAAGTCTTTCGCGGCGCACCTTGGACTGTATAACCTCAACACCGCACTTGTCGCAGACAATGCCGCGGTGCTTCATCCTCTTATACTTTCCGCAGTTGCACTCCCAGTCCTTTGTCGGGCCAAATATCTTTGCGCAGAACAATCCGTCACGCTCTGGTTTAAATGACCGATAATTGATGGTCTCCGGTTTCTTGACCTCGCCGTAGGACCATGAACGGATCTTCTCAGGCGATGTCAATCTGATCCTTATGGCATCAAAACTGACTGGTTCTTTTGCCTTTTCAAAAAGGGTATTTATATCTTGCAATGTATGCCCTCCTGTTTAATCTTCCTTGCTCTGTTTAATTAACTCTACATCAAGACACAGGCTCTGCAGCTCTT
>MHEL01000118.1 GCA_001803815.1 Nitrospirae bacterium RBG_19FT_COMBO_42_15
TCCTCCGTCTACACGTTGATTTTCTGTTTTGTCCCCTCATTCACCAAAAGCGGCAGAAGTGCGCTGCCTCCTATAACAATGCCGTCAGAGACGCTGATCGGTGTAATCCCCAGAAGGTTTCTGAGACCGGGGATTATCATGGTCAGCAACTGGAGTCCGAGCGAGCCTCCAATGGCTATATTGAGATACCTGTTAGACGGCATTTTCTCCCTTTCAAATATGCTGTGTTTCTCTGAACGGCAGCTTATTGCATGAAGAAGCTGGCCGATGCTTAGGCTCATGAATGCCAATGTCCCTGTTCTCTGGCCTATGCCATATCGCATAATTCCATAGCCATAAGCCGATAATGCGCCGGCAGACAATACTGCTGACTCAAAGGCAATTCTTTTAAAATCGGATGTTTTAATAATAGGTTCATCCGGGTTTCTCGGCGGCTGATTCAGCACATCAGGTTCAGGAGGTTCAAGCGCTAATGCGAGGCCAGGCGCTATATCAGAGATGAGATTAATCCAGAGAAGCTGCATAGCGCTAAGAGGCTGGCCAAGTCCGCCTGCGATTGCTGAAAACATCACCATTATCTCGCTTAGATTTGTGGAGATAAGAAAATGCACAGACTTTCTGATATTACTGTAAATAGTCCTTCCCCTGCTGATGGCAATAATCATTGTCTCAAGATTATCATCCTCCAGAACAACATCAGCAACCTCACGGGCAACATCTGTGCCGGTATGACCCATAGCAATGCCTATATCAGCAGCCTTTAGCGCAGGGCCGTCATTTATCCCGTCTCCTGTCATCGCAACGACCTTCCCGTTTTTTTGAAGCGCCTGAACTATCTGCAGCTTATTGGCCGGGCTGACTCTGGCAAATACATCAACCTTATTGCACAGGGCCATCATAACATCAGGGTCAATATTTGTTATATGGGTTGAATCAAGTATCTCAAGCTGCTCGCTCTTACTCAGGTTAAGCTCCCTGCCTATGGCATAAGCTGTCGGGCTCTGGTCTCCTGTTATCATCACTGTGTCAATCCCTGCATTATGAAAATCACCTATCAATTCCTTTACACCCTTTCTTACAGGGTCAGCCATTCCAACAAGGCCAAGCCACACAAAATCCTGAGGGTCAAGGCCGTCCATGTTTTCTTCATGACCCTTGCCCCCTGTCCCTTGACCCTGCTTTATGGATGCATAGGCGACTCCAAGCACACGCAGGGCATTGCCTGCCATACGTTCGTTCTCAATTTCTATGGCAAGACGGTCGCCATCTTTAATTGGTGTCTTTTTGCCATTCACAATCTGCTGCCTGCACATTGAAAGGACATCTGCAGGGCTCCCTTTTATCGCAATAAGCCTGCCCTTTTTCTTTTCTTCTTTGTGAATAGTTATCATATAATTACGATTTTCAGAACGATGCTGTATCTTCAAGAGCTGGAATTTTTTTCTGAGTTCTACAACATCAATCCCTGAGTTTACTGCCATATAAATAAGGGCATTCTCTGTTGAAGAGCCGCTGACAATATATTCATCTTCAATTTTTGCTGCTTCGCTTTCATTGCAAAGAACTGTAATTTCAAGAAGCCTCATGAACTCGCCCTTTGCAATTCCCTTAATCTTCGGGTCATCAAATATGAATTCACCATCGGATACCTTTATCCGCTTCATCCCTGTATATACTGCTGACACTGACATCCTGTTCATTGTAATCGTGCCTGTCTTGTCAAGACATATTGTCTGGACAGAGCCGAGCGTCTCCACTGCATCAAGATGCCGGATAAGGATATTGTGCCTTCTCATATCTCTTATGCCAAGGGCAAGCGTTGTAGTTGCTATGGTCGGCAGTCCTTCAGGAACAGCGGCAACAGCAAGGGAAATAGATGTCTTTAACATCTGCAGAAATCCATATCCCTTTAAAAGCCCTATTGCAAACACGCCGACACAAACAGCTCCTCCTATCAGCACAAGCTGGCTGCCCATTTTATCAAGCTGCCTCTCCATAGGCGTTTCAGGAGGCCTTGCCTCTCCCACCATAGTCTGAATCCTGCCTATCTCTGTAAATGCCCCTGTTGCTGCAACTACAGCAATGCCCTGTCCGCCTGTAACAAGCGTGCCCATATAAACCATGTTTATCCTGTCAGCGAGGGGGATTTCAGAAATTGCGGATTGCGGATTGTGGATTGCGGAATTTTCTCCACTCATAACTCCTAACTCCAGACTCTGAACTTTTTTCACAACAGGCATACTCTCGCCTGTAAGGGTAGATTCATCTACGCTGAGATAATTTGCCTCTATAAGCCTTGCATCTGCAGCAACATAACTGCCTGGCCTTAGAATCATTATATCCCCGGGAACGAGATCATCAGCCCTTATCTCCTTCGCCTTTCCATCCCTTATTACAAGGGCAGACGGCCTGACAAGCTTCTTTAATGAATGGATAGTTTTTTCAGCCTGACTTTCTGTTGTATAACCTATTGCTGCATTAATAACAACAACACCAGTTATAATAAGCGCATCTGCAATGCCGCCTGTAAAAATGGAGATGCCTGCTGCTGCGCCCAAAAGCGCTACAGGAAGCGATTTGAACTGATTAATAAAGATAGTGAATCCTGAACGGGGAACAGCCTCAGGAAGGATATTCAGGCCGTATTGTTCAAGATGCTTAGCAACAGAGTCGCCTGACAGCCCTTGACCTCTTGACACACCAAAGAAGTTAAGAACAGCCTCTGTATCAATAAAATGCCATGGTTTGCCCTTCTGAGACTCTGAATGGCGATTTATAACTTTGGCGGCCGAACTGTAAGGCTTATTTATCGCATCAGTGCCGGCTGATTTTTTGTATTCTGATACAATCCCCTGAATAAGCAGGGCAATGCCTTCGTAGCTATTATTTGAATTGAAGATTACAAGGACATTGCCTGTCATTGCGCTTGCTGAGGCATAGGATATGCCTTTGCCATCTGAAAGCCTTGATTCAATATGCCTCTTTAAATATTCTGATCGATGGAGGCCTTTAATCCTGTATCTTGCCCTTCCTTTTACATTGATATGTATTGCCTCAACCATCTGTTTGAATCCTGCATTTGTTTTACTACTCTCCCCTTTTTCCCCTTGCCCTTGTTGTAGCCTCTGAAACCTCGCCTGCCTCCTTTGAAGATGCCTTTTCTTCATAGATAGATGTTTTAGCCTTTGGCAAGGCTGCGCTGGCAACATCCTTTATACCTTCAACAACACCTACAAGCATATCCTTAACAGCCTTTACAGCAGTATTTCCAATAGCGCCTGCTGCCTCAATTGCGCCGCTGACAGCCACTCCAGCCACCTCCTCAACATTACCGCCTATCTCCTTTGTTGCCTCAATAACGCCGTCAACAGCCCTTCTCGCTACAAGCGCTACATCCGCCCCAACCTCTGCTGCGCCTTTAACCGCGCCCTTTACTGTCTGACCGGCAACTGTGACTACATCACCGCCAACATCACTCACTCCCATAACAACGCCCTTTGCAACACTCTTTGTGCTTAAAATAAGCCCTGTGCCAACCTCTTCTGTGGCAATTATTGCGCCTTTCACAACATCCTTTGTAATATTAACGCCTTCATTTGCTACTGCGCCTGATGCCCTAAGGGTATTAGACACCGTATTTCTTACAAGACTTACAATCTCTGCCTCTATCTCGTTTATCCCCTTTAAACTGCTTACAACCCCTTCTTTAACAATCGTGCCTGCCTTGCCAATGCCTTCTGTTGCGCTTACAGTCTCTTCATTAGTCATGTTACACCTCCCATTAATAAATTTTTATTTTTTACTCACCCTTATCTCCTTTGTCAGGCTGAGCCTTCAGGAATATGTTAAGGGCATACCAAAACGCTGTATACCATGCAGGGGCTGTAAAATTCCCCCTGCTAATCTGAAATATGCCGACGGCCAAAAGCCCCAGAAATGCAATGCCAGGAATGTCAATCTCACGACCTGTAAAACTGCCTACCTGCTTATTTAAATCTTTAAAGGCCTCTGAAATCTTTGAAGAGAGTGAAGACCCCTCAGTATTTTCCACCTTTTCCACGAGCCTGAAAAGGCTCTTAGCCTCTGCATGTTCTGTGATTGTATCCTTGTTTGCATTATGTATAAATAGCACGCTTCCTGTTAAAGGATTAACCTCAATCCCTTTGATGCCTTGATTATTAGAAAATTCTTTTCTTAAAGATGAAAAATAGGCAATATCTCCCTTTTTGGAAGGTATCTTTAGCCTTAATCTCTCAGATGTTTGATGGCTTAAATATGCATCAGGAAGCATCAAGCCCCTCTTTCTGCCTCAGCAGCGACAACCTCTTTCTGCGTCTCTGTCATCTCTGCCTTTGACTCTGCGACAAGGTCTTCCACAACCTCTCCTAATTCTGCTGCAGCCTCTTTCCCCTTTTCAAACAGGACAAGTCCATTTTTGATAAGAGCCTTTGCCAGAGGTTTGGCAACAGATGCCAAAACAGGGATTACCACAGGCGCTACTAACGCAACACCAATACCTACAGCGAGGCCTGTGATGATAGTCCCCTTTAATCCATTTTCTAAAACCGGCATAATACACCTCCCCATTTATTTTTAAAAACAATCTATCATTTTGAGATTGCCCTGTCTATCCAATCTTTCATTACTTACCTATAAAAAACAGATTGTCAGAATGAAAATTAACCTAAAATTAACAACCCTGTAATACTAATGTTTTTTTCTTTTATTAAAATGTGTAAATCTTATCATCAGAAAGGAGAATGTAAAATGGTATTTTACAGAATAAAGCATCATGTCCCGGGCCGTATCAAGATAGAGGTGCCTTTTATAAAAGGCCTCAGCATAAGCGCCCTGAAAGAGCTGCCGCCCATTCCTATGCCAGCAGGCATAAAGGATGTTCGCCCAAATCCATTAACAGGAAGTGTGGTTATTACATATAACCACAAGGATATTGATATTGTTAAATATCTTGAAGACATCGCCTTTCATCTGACAACGCAAAATCTGATGGGAACAGCAGGCAAAATTGGATAGGTTGATTATTTTGATTTGAATAAAAAATAATTAAAAGGAGGAGACCATGAAATGCCCTCATTTAGGAAAATGGATTATAGCAGAATGCAAGGCAATGGATAGACCTTATGTACCGAGCCTTTTTGAACTTGAGGAATACTGTAGAAATCAAAAATACAAAAAGTGTCCTTTTTTTGTAAATATCTTTGGGGCTAAACAACCGATTAAGCTCCCATATGCCGTATAATCTTGCCCTCAACCAGATATACCACCATCTCTGCAATATTTGTTGCATGGTCAGCAACGCGCTCAAGATATTTGGAGATATAGCTTATCCTGACTGCACGGGAGATGGTATGGGAATCCTCTACCATGAAGGTTAGAAGCTCCCTGAATATCTGCACATTAAGGTTGTCTACCTCATCGTCTCTGGCGCAGACCTCCTGCGCGAGCTTTGAATCCCTGTTTACAAAGGCGTCAAGCGCGCCCTTTAGCATCTGCATTGAGATATCCGCCATCCTTGGAATATCTATGAAAGGTTTTAATTGAGGCTCTAAGTTTAATTCCATTGCCCTTTCGCATATATCAACTGCAAGGTCGCCGATTCTTTCCAGATCTGTAACAAGCTTCATTGCTGTGGTAATAAATCTCAAATCCACGCCAACCGGCTGCCTTAATGCAATAAGCCTTATACATTCTTCATCTATCTCAACCTCAATCCTGTTAACCTGAGTATCCTTTTCTATGACATCCTTGGCAAGGCTTGAATCCCTCTTTACCAGGGCATTAACAGCATTCTGAACCTGCTCCTCAACAAGCGCCCCAAGCTTTAATATCTTATCTTTCAGGTTTTTTAATTCCTCGTCAAATTTTCTTTCCATGTCTCCTCCTATCCGAATCTTCCTGTAACATAATCCTCTGTCAGCTTATTTGATGGATTAGTAAACATCTTATCTGTTTTATCATACTCTATCATCTCGCCAATATAAAAGAACGCGGTCTGGTCAGATACCCTTGCTGCCTGCTGCATATTATGCGTTACTATAACAACAGTATAATCTATTTTCAACTTTATTATCAAGTCCTCTATCTTTGCTGTTGCAATCGGGTCCAAGGCAGAGCATGGCTCGTCAAAAAGTATAACCTCCGGCTCAACTGCTATTGCCCTTGCAATGCAGAGCCTCTGCTGCTGGCCGCCTGAAAGTGACAGCGCTGAATCATTAAGCCTCTCCTTTACCTCATCCCATATTGCAGCCTTTTTAAGGCTCTCCTCAACGGTTTTGTCTAAAGTCTCCCTTTTTTTAATGCCCTGAACCCGCAGGCCGTAAGCAACATTTTCATATATGCTCTTTGGAAAGGGATTCGGTTTCTGAAAGACCATGCCTATCCTTCTTCTTAAGTCAATAACATCAATATCCTTTGAATATATATCTGTTCCATCATACAATATCTTTCCATCAAGCTTAAAAACCGGTATTAAATCATTCATCCTGTTAAGGCACCTGATAAATGTGCTCTTGCCGCAGCCTGAAGGGCCTATGATAGCAGTAACTGACTTTGCAGGGATATCAAAGCTCACATGCTTTAATGCATGTTTGTTTCCATAAAAATTATTCAGCTTCTCTATCTTAAATGCTATATCCATTTACCACCTTATCCTTTTTTGATATTTGTGCCTGAGCCAGACCGCTATCCCGTTCATCAGGAATGTTATTATCAATAATACAATAATCCCTGCTGCTGCATTTGTAAAAAAGCCCTTTTGAGGCCTTGACACCCAGTTAAAAATCTGAATTGGCAAAACTGAGAAGGCATCAAGCAGACCTCTGAGGGTTACAAAAGGAAATTCTGATGATATCGGGCTCGTAGGCAAAAAGGCAACATAGGTCAATGCGCCTATGGTTATAAGCGGAGCAGTCTCGCCTATTGCCCTTGACATTGCAAGTATGGTTCCTGTTAGTATGCCCGGCATTGCCGCAGGAAGAACCTGATAACTGATAGTCTGCCACTTGCTTGCGCCGAGCGCATAGGACGCCTCCCTGATTGATGGCGGTATTGCCTTTAGCGCCTCTCTTGTTGAAAG
>MHEL01000119.1 GCA_001803815.1 Nitrospirae bacterium RBG_19FT_COMBO_42_15
CTGCTGTCTCCGACATTTGCTGTATAAAGGGTATCCCCTGAAAGCAGCGAGACAGCAATTGTTGTGCCCATATCCTTTCCATTTGCCTTTGCAAAATCATTGACCTTTTTATTTGCATTACTAACAGCATCCTTTAATAAATCCTGCAGATTGCCTTTCTTCTCCTCTATCCTGTTTTGCACATCGGATATTAATGCCTCCACTGCCATTGAACTTGCCACATCCCCGCTCTGGTGTCCGCCCATGCCGTCTGCAACTACAAAGAGGTTTAACTCGCCTGTCATTGAACCAAATGAATCCTCATTCACCTTGCGGACAATGCCAACATCTGTAATGCTGGCAACTGAAACAGCATCAACTCCCCCGGTGTCAACAACAGCCTCTTCTAATTTCTCAATCAACTTTTTTGCAGAAGAAAAACCTCCTTCTGCTGCCTTATTTAATATTGATACTGTTTTATATTCCTCTTTTACATCTCCTGTTAATCCTAAAAGGAGCTTTGCAAGATGCCTGGCATCCTTTTTCCTTCTGCTGTGTGATATGCCCCCTTCCATAAATCTTAAGCCCGCAAGATTTACTAATTTCAACCCTTTCTCTTCTGATAAGAAATCTTCTGTTTCAATGCCGGCTGCTGAGATATTCTGGCTGTGCAGATACTCCACAATATCAGCCATTATAATCGCTGTCTCTCTTAACACCCTGTCATCATATTTTTTATCTGTTATTACTGCGCCTCTTACATATTCTGTAACCAGATATTCTTTCTCATCCGAAAAAAATCTGTCATAGAGCTTAATAATGTTTTGATGGACAACCTCCTTTTTTATAAACCCAGCCTCAGCAGAAAAATCATTTGTACCGTCTGCCTCTAATATCTGATACACCCTGTTAGCAAGCTCAACACCGCACTGATTGCAAAAGACATCCAATTTATCATTTCCATCATACCCGCATCCCCAGCAGCTTTTATAGCCCTCTATATCAACAGCAAGATACACATTGCACCCCTCCATCTTCTTAAAAAACTCCTCAACCCTGTATCTGTTATTCAGGATGCTTCCCTGCTTTAATATTAAAGAGTCGTCATTTCTTTTCTCTATTACATTGGCAGCCATCTTCTCAATCCTGCCTTCAATATTCTTTAAACTGCTCTTAATGCTTCCCTCAATTGAGCTTAATATCGGGCTGTTGAATATTGCCATTTGATGCCTCCTGACAGATATAATTGCAAGGCCTGTGCCAGCAGAGCGAGTAGAATATAACTGCTTGTGATTTAAGGATTTTCTAATGATTCAAAAGAAAAAGAGACAGGCATGTTAATGCAAAAACTATTCGGTTATCAGCTACAAGGTATTCGGAAATCGTATAGTAGAAATATATACCCTTTCTTTTAAAATAGCGCTAAAATCATGGAAAATATCCGTGTCCATTCAAACCTTAAAAATCGCAACACCAGGGGAATTTTTGAAGTATTTCAGGTCATACATCGGATAAATACCTCTGAGTTGAAAAGGTTGCAAAAATTTTATGCACATAGTATTGAAGGGAAGCCATTAGAGGAATGGCACACTCTTGATGAGCATTCCATTGATTCCCATTGACAGATTTTATTGAAATATGTATGTTTTAGGCTGACTCTTATTGCACGATATGCTATAATCATGCAATAGTATTTTTGGTAAATGCAAATTATGCAATAGCTGTATTAACGGGTTGAGGATATGAAAAGAGAAAATACAGGTCACTATGTAACAATCAATACAACTGGTGAAACGGTAAAGGCATATGTTCCAAACCCCTTGCCGCCTGAACCGCCTTTACATATTTCATCATCTCTTCGCAGGGAGCTTGACATGGCTTTGTTGGCTCTCGGCAGGTTGGATACTGTTTCATCCTATTTACCTGATGCTAATTTATTGCTATATCTGTATATCAGAAAAGAGGCGGTGCTTTCATCTCAGATAGAAGGCACACAGTCTTCCCTTTCCGACCTGCTACTTTTTGAGATGGATGCAGTGCCCGGCGTGCCTATTGACGATGTAAAAGAAGTGTCAAATTATGTTTCGGCTCTGACATACGGGCTGGACAAAACCCGCTCCGGGTTTCCTGTCTCAAACCGTTTATTCAAAGAGATGCACGAAATACTTCTCAGCAGCGGTAGAGGCAGTCATAAAAATCCCGGGGAGTTTCGCAGAAGCCAGAATTGGATCGGCGGTACCCGTCCGGACAACGCGGTCTTTGTGCCGCCGCCTCCCGATAAAGTGGCTGACTGCATGGGAGATCTGGAGTTGTTTCTGAATAATAAGCGGGGTGTAGTTAGCGCTCTTGAGAAAGCCGCGCTTTCGCATATCCAGTTTGAGACTATCCATCCTTTCCTTGACGGTAACGGCAGGCTTGGTAGGCTGTTAATTACGCTTATCTTCTGTGTGGAAAATATCCTGACCGAGCCGCTTCTTTACCTGAGCCTGTATTTCAAAAATCACAGAAATGAATATTACGATTTTCTGCAAAAAGTCAGAATAGATGGAGATTGGGAAAGCTGGTTTGAATTTTTCATAAAAGCGGTGAGGCTCACCGCTGAACAGGCAACAGACACGGCAAGAAAGTTGACAAGACTTGCGGATGAGGATAGAAAACTGATACAGAGCATGGGCAGAATTGCTGGATCGGCGTTGATGGTGCATCAGAGCATGATGGTGCGTCCGCTTACGGATTCAGCCCATTTATGCGAAGCCGCCGGTCTGGCGCCTAATACCGTAAATAAAGTTCTTAAAGCGCTGACGAAAGACGGGATTGTGGAAGAAATAACCGGAAAAGACAGAAACAGGATATATGTGTATCGCAAATATCTTGACATTATGAATGAAGGAACAGAGCCGCTGTGAGTGAGTGGAAGGAATATAAAATGTTTGAATTAAATCTCTAATTAAGTAAATGCCTCAGGGGAAGCAGGTTGCAAAAATTTTATGCACATAGTATTGAAGGGAAGCCATTAGAGGAATGGCACACTCTTGAGGAGCATCTGAAGGGAACTGCTGAACTGTCAGCCAAATTTGCCGATGACTATCTACATTAGAACGACCTCAACAGCGGTTGAGGAAGAGACAGATTGATAGAGCAAGGCTTCGCCAAGTTCAGTGTCTTTTAAATAAGGGTTGGTCTCTTTAAGAGATTTTTTAGACATATAATTTTTATACACCTATGAGCAGATTGAAGAAACAAAAATCTGAGATTGAAAAGCTTGCTGCTCTCGGCCCTGAGCGCCTTGCCAGGATGCTGCACAATGAGGCCGGCAGGTATGAGGAGGTGGAGCGGCACATCGAGCTTGCTGTGTCCGGACAGGAATCTCTACAAGCTTTGATAGCAGGGATTAAGAAGTCTTTTGGCAGGTATACAAACTCACGGCTTGCCGGTGCATGGAAAAAGAGCTTCCCCTTAAGCAGAGAATTGGTGGATATTCGCAAAGCGATTGTGGAAACCATTCTTCCCAAATCACCAAAGGCAGTCTGCGAGCTTCTTGAAAGAATGGTCAAGCTCCATGTTGCGGTTTTAGGCAATGTTGATGATTCTTACGGCGTACTCGGAGATGTGTTCCGGCAAGCGGTGAGTGACTGGGGTGCGGCATATGCCCGTATTCCTGACAGGGATGCGAAAGTTCTTGCCATGATGGTTTTTCAGAAAATCATGTCCAATGATTACGGCATGTATGACAGCATAGTACCTGCTTTTGGAGAAGCATTAGGTGAGACCGGACTTGCAGAACTTGAAAACCTGACGCGGAAGGAGCTTTCTCAAATACCACTGGCGCAGCCTAATGAAAACCAGCGTAACATTGACGAGAACCGGAGCAAGAGATTTGCACTCTGCCATACCCTTGAGGAGATTGCTGACCTCAGGGATGATTCTGATGGGTTTATTGAGGCTGTTACCCTCCTCGGGAGGCCGATGGTTTATTGCAGGGAAATCGCCGAGCGCTTGATGAAAAGGGGGCGCATTGAAGAAGCCCTTGATTGGCTCTATAGATACGACGGCCCACACCAGCATGATACGGTTGCTCTTAAGGCGAAGGGTCTTACAGCCCTCGGGAGAGAAGCCGAAGCAAGAGACATGCTTTGGCAGGATTTTGTGCAAACACTGTCTCAGGCCTCATACGCCGGAGTTTTGGAGCTTACCCCACAGAAAGAGATAGAAGAGAGACAAAAAGAAGCAGTAAATATCGCGAGAGCCCATCGCAGAATTCACGATGCGCTGTCTTTCCTGATGGCACAGGGTTTTTTGTCCGATGCTGCTTCTCAGGTGATAGATCGCTGGAAGGAACTTGACGGCGATACCTACAGCACGCTCCGTCCTGCGGCTGAGAAGCTTGCGGCTGATTTTCCCCTCGCTGCTGTCCTGCTCAGGCGATGCCTTGTGGATGCAATCCTTGAAAAAGGCCAGTCCAAACATTATCGATATGCGATAGAAGATCTCATGCAGGCCGACATTTTAAGCAGGATGGTAAAGGACTGGCACTATATCGAGACTCAAGAGCATTATCTAAGCCGGCTTCGCGACCGACACGGCAAAAAAAGCTCGTTCTGGAGTCGCTATAATTAATGCAGTCAAGTATATAGGAGAGAACAATGTCTAATAATGAAACCGGGAAAGTTTTGTTCAAAGACATAGTAAGGACATGTGCCTTTAGAAATGTTAAAGAATCCTTGCTGCGGCTTTATCCCGACCAGAAAAAGGCAATCAATGGATATAAGCATGTTTTTCAAACTCTGAGACTTATGAGGCCCAGATACAATAAAGAAGGGATGGTTATTGACATAAGGAGAGCCGGCAGAGGCAAAAATGCATACTTTTCGGTCAGCGGCGTGTGCGCAAAGAAAGGTGAACAACAGTCATATGCTTTGGAGTTTATCCCTTGGTCAGAGTGGCTTGGATGCGAAGTGGATAAAAATGTTCTTAAAAAGATGCCAAAAGAAGAAATAATAGCGCACTGCCTCTGGGAAATGACCTTTATTGGCTTTACTCAAAATAAAATCAGAAGGAAGCTTAATTCGTTGAAAAAGCGGGCCAAGGATGTTAAAGATGGCAAAGTGAAAACTATTCCATTTGAAAAAGTAATGGCACGTCTTAAAAAGAAACATAGGGGAACACAGTAGATGACCTCAAACGCAATCGTTCAAAAACTCTGGAATTACTACAACGTCCTATACGATGCTTGAGGAGTCCGAAAACCTTCCTGAGCCTGATGTCATCGCCCGCGAGATCGCAGAAGACCTTGAAGCGGCATTGGGGCAATTCAGGATTATTGCCGAGGACTTAGAAAAAGAGTAAACTCGCCGCCCCCACACTGGGGCGTGGATTGAAGTTCTAACTTCTACTCCCTGTGCTTTGGCCTTTTGCCTGCTGCAAGGATCCTTTTGCGAATACGGATGCTTTGGGGCGTAACCTCTACAAGCTCGTCCTCTTTAATAAATTCTATTGCCTGCTCAAGTCCCATAGGCCTTGGAGGCACAAGCCTCATGGCGTCATCGGTGCCTGATGCCCTTATGTTTGTAAGCTTCTTTTCCTTTACAACATTTACATCAAGGTCATTCTCGCGTGAATTCTCGCCGGTCACCATGCCCTCATACACTTGCGTATTCTCTTTAACAAAAAGCTCGCCCCTTGGCTGTAAATGAAACAAGGCGTATGTAGTTGTCTTGCCTGTTCTGTCTGAAACCAATGCGCCTGTTGCGCGTTTTGTTATTTGCCCGTGCCATGGCTCGTAGCCGTCAAAGAGGTGGTTTAATAATCCTGTGCCCCTTGTGTCTGTCAAAAATTCAGAACGGAAGCCGATTAATCCCCTTGACGGTATGCGGAATTCAAGACGAACTCTGCCATGTCCGTTATTCTGCATCTTTAACATCCTGCCTTTTCTCATGCCGAGCTTCTGCGTAACAACGCCGATAAACTCCTCTGGGCAGTCAATCACAAGAAGCTCCATAGGCTCATGCAGGCTGCCGTTTATCTGCTTTGTAATGGTCTCTGGCATTGATACTGAGAGCTCATACCCTTCACGGCGCATCATTTCAATTAAGATTGCGAGCTGAAGCTCTCCCCTTCCCATTACCTTGAATGAGTCGGTTGCATCCATTGACTCAACACGGATTGCAACATTATATAAAAGCTCCTTTTCAAGCCTCTCTTTCAGATTTCTTGATGTAACAAATTTGCCTTCCTTGCCTGCAAAGGGCGATGTGTTTACTGAAAAGACCATAGAAATAGTCGGCTCATCAACAGCAATCCTCGGAAGCGGTTTTGGGTTATCTGCATCAGTAATAGTGTCGCCGATGTTTATACCTTCAATGCCTGCAAGCGCCACAATATCGCCAACTACCGCCTTTTCAATATCTACACGCTTTAATCCTCTGAAACCGTATAGAGATGTTGCCTTTGCCTTTATCACATCACCTTTTTGATTCACAAAACCAATGGCATCGCCGATCTTAACAGCGCCTGAGAATATGCGACCAATTGCGAGTCTGCCGACATAATCATTGTAATCAATATTTGCAACAAGGATCTGAAGCGCTGCATTCTCATCCCCTTCTGGCGGAAGTATAGTCTTTAATACTGATTCAAAGAGGCACTGCAAATCCTTTGCCTCATCTTCAAGTTTAAGCTTTGCAATCCCCTCCCTTGCATTTGTATAGATAATTGGGAAATCAAGCTGCTCTTCCTGCGCATCTAAGTCTATAAAAAGGTCGTAGACCTCATTAACAACCTCGCTTATACGGGCATCCGGTCTGTCAATCTTGTTTATCACAAGTATTGGAGGCAGATTAAGCTCAAGGGCTTTCTTTAAGACAAACCGCGTCTGCGGAAGCGGGCCTTCAGATGCATCAACAAGCAGAAGCACGCCATCCACCATCTTTAATGTGCGCTCCACCTCGCCGCCAAAGTCAGCATGGCCGGGCGTGTCTACAATATTTATCTTAACGCCTTTATACTCAACAGCAGTGTTCTTTGCCATAATGGTAATGCCGCGCTCACGCTCTAAATCCATATTATCCATTGCCCTTTCCTGAACCTGCTGATTGTCCCTGAATATGCCGCCCTGCTTCAGCATGGCATCTACAAGCGTGGTCTTGCCATGGTCAACATGGGCAATGATGGCTATGTTTCTGATGTCTTCTCTCTTCATTTATCTCCTTTACCTCGCAGGCTAAAGCCTGCGGCTACAAAAATCATGATACAAATAAAACAATAAAAAAGGGCGAACCAAAAAGGACTTGGCTCACCCTTTGTCCTTACACTGGTGATATAATAACATAACTTTATGAAAATTTGCAATGCCTAAAAAAAGTTCTTAACATTTAACCTTATATTTTGTATAATCTTGACAGCCTGTTCCCCAAATCTCATTTTCACCCTTCGACAAGCTTAGGGTGAACGTTATATATAGCAAAGTTACAGGTTTTCTTCCGCTCGTGCTGAGCCTGTCGAAGCACAAAAACCCATTTGGGCAACTGGCCGTTTAGATATTGAAGACTCATTATTGCCAAACAAAAATAAAAGGGTTATCAATATGAAAATGCACGCTGCAAAGAAGTATATGCCTTTTTACGCGCCCCTTCTTTTTTTTATCATCTTTATCAGCGCCTGCGCCAAGAATCCTGTTACAGGCGAAAGGGAGCTTGTCCTCATATCTGAGCAGGAAGAATTGAATATTGGCATTAAAAACTATCCTGTAACAACACAGATGAACAATGGCCTGTTTAAGGATGAGGAGCTGCAGAAATACATCAACAGCATTGGAAAGAGGCTCGGCGAAGCGAGCCACAGGCAAAATCTTCCTTACGAATTTAATGTGGTTAATTCCTCTGATTATAATGCCTTCTGCCTCCCTGGCGGCAAGATCAGCATAACAAGAGGGCTTCTAATAAACTTAGAGAATGAAGGCCAGCTCGCAGGGATACTCGGCCATGAGATAGGGCATGCAACTGCAAGGCATTCTGCAAAGCAGATAAGCAGAACAGTCTTAACACAGGCAATCCTTGTAAGCCTTGAGGCTGTGCTTGCTGCTAAGGATGTAAAGAACAGGGAGCTTTACAGCCTCGGCTCTAACTTTGGCGCATACCTCATGCTCATGAAATACAGCAGGGATCAGGAGAGTCAGTCTGACAGCCTTGGCCTGAATTACATGGCAAAGGCAGGCCATAATCCTACAGGCCTTAAGCAGTCAATGGAGATTTTACAGAAGGCGCATAAGAAAGAGCCTTCCAAACTTGAGAACCTCTTTATGACGCACCCATTGACAACAGAGAGAATTGAGGCTATCAGCAAAGAAGTGAATACCACATATAAAGATGCTGCAATCAGAGAATTAAAGGCAGACGAGTTCAATAGAAAGACCGCCCATCTAAAAAGCCTTAAGGATGCCTATGCACATTATGATAATGGTGATGAAGCGATGGGCAAAAAGGATTATAAAACTGCTGAAAGCGAGTATAAAAAGGCGATTGCGCTTCATAAAGATGCAATCTTTTACTCAGGGCTTGCATTTGCTTTATTTAAACAGGATAAGGCAGGGGATGCAAAGACTGCGATAGACGCATCTATTAAGATAGAACCGAACCTCTTTGGCTCAAGGTTTCTATCAGGCATTATCAATTATAAATCTGAGAAATTTCAGGCATCCCTTGACCATATGCTTGCTTCTGATAAACTTATCCCTGATGTTCCACAGGTAAAACTCTATATTGCAAGATGCTATGAGAAGCTTAATAATAAAGAAAAGTCCGCAGCATACTATAAAGAGACTTT
>MHEL01000120.1:0-147 GCA_001803815.1 Nitrospirae bacterium RBG_19FT_COMBO_42_15
AAAGAAAATCACTTGCATCTCCTTTTAAATGCCCTCCTTTGATTAAAATATATTTTGGACCCATTTTGTAAATGGCCTTAGCTGCAAGCCTGACATCCTTTTCATCTTTAATTTTTATTCCTGTAAGCATCTCTGCCTCATTTATAT
>MHEL01000120.1:165-6872 GCA_001803815.1 Nitrospirae bacterium RBG_19FT_COMBO_42_15
CCAGAGAAAAGAGCCTCTTTTTTAAAGCAGGAATGGCGTCATCTTTCAAAAGTTTTCTCCCTGTGCCTGAAATTATAATCGGGTCTAAGACAAATCTTTTTATCTTATGTTTTTTAACTGCCCCTTCAACTGCAAGGATATTTTCCTTAGTTAATAACATCCCTGTTTTTACAGCGTCAATCTTTATATCGTCAAAAAGCGTCTTTAGCTGTTTTCTTAGAGAGCCTGCGGGCAAAGGGATAATTTCCTTTACACCCTTTGTATTTTGAATTGTAATCGCGCTCGGCGCTGCCATGCCATATACATTGAGAGAGACAAATACTCTGAGGTCTGCCTGAAGGCCTGCGCCTGCGCATGGGTCAGAGCCTGCGATTGTGAGTGCATTTTTTAATTTCATAAGCTGAAATGATTATAGTGCTAAAAGGCATTATTTGGCAACCCATTAAAAAGCCCTCTGCATTTTTTTCTTGCTAACAATAAAGGCTTTGAGTATAATTTGCCCTACATTTCAAGAGGTTATAAAAAAAAATTATACAGAAATAAGGGATTATAGAAAGGAATTTAAGATGAAAACAATTATCCTACCGGTTGTATTTTTATTAATGCCTTTCTCCACTGCCTTTGCAAGCGAAGGGGCTCCGAATATCGGCGAAACCCTTCCTCTTTACAGCGTAATACCCTTTGCAGGGATGCTTTTATCAATCGCCCTCTTTCCATTACTTGCCCCAAAGTTCTGGCACCACCATTTTGGAAAGGTCTCTGCATTCTGGGCAATTGTAATCACAATTCCTCTGCTGATAGCTTATAAGGGCGCTGCGCTTTATGAGGTGCTGCATATAGTTTTAGCAGACTACATCCCTTTTATAATCCTGCTCGGCTCTCTTTATACTGTTTCAGGAGGTATTCTTTTAAAGGGGACAATAAAAGGGACCCCAATTGTTAATACAATAATGCTTGCGATAGGAACTGCCCTTGCATCATGGATGGGCACAACAGGCGCAGCAATGCTCCTTATACGGCCGTTCCTCAGGGCAAATGCAAATAGAAAGAACAGGTCATTTATGGTTGTATTCTTCATATTCCTTGTTGCAAATATCGGAGGCTCCCTTACGCCTTTAGGCGACCCTCCCCTGTTTTTAGGATTCCTGCGCGGGGTGCCTTTTTTCTGGACATTTAATTTACTTCCTCATATGCTTGTCGCTGCAGGCATACTGCTTATAATGTATTTTATCCTTGATACGTATTTTTATAAAAAAGAGGCTGTTTCCGCCCCAGCCCCAGCCAATCAAAGCACAAAAGAGCCTATAAGGCTTGAAGGCTCTCTTAATTTTTTATTCCTTCTTGGAATAATAGGGGCTGTGCTGATGAGCGGGATGGCTCATTGGGGAGAGGTCTCTATCCTTGGGGTTCACAGAGGGCTTCAGGATGTTGTAAGGGACGGGTTGTTGATATTGATGGCAGCGCTTTCCATGTTCTTTACGCAGACAAGGGTAAGGGAGGATAATGCCTTTACATGGTTCCCTATTCAGGAGGTGGCTATCCTGTTTATAGGCATATTCCTTACCATGATTCCTTGCCTTAAGATATTGCAGGCTGGCGCAAAGGGAGAGCTTGCATTTATCATTTCAGCAGTAAGGGAGCCTGTCCATTACTTCTGGATTACAGGGTTACTCTCAGCCTTTCTTGACAATGCGCCGACATATCTGACCTTTTTAAGCACAGCTATGGGCGGACTTTACACAGGCGCCCCTGAATCAGAGGCAATAGCGCTTTTGATTAAAGAAAATCCGCTTTATCTTATGGCAATCTCTGCAGGCGCTGTATTTTTTGGCGCAGTTACATACATCGGCAATGCCCCGAATTTTATGGTTCGCTCCATTGCTGAGGAGGCAGGCACACCCATGCCGAGTTTCTTTGGTTATATGATAAAATTTTCATTGCCTATATTGATATTAGTTTTTATAATAATAACACTGATTTTCTTTAGATAAGGAGAATTACATGAAGATAGAAAGATTATTGTTTCCAACGAAATTCGGAGAGGTTGATCTGAATTCCTTAGAGTCTTTATCTGTTCTTAAAGATGCCGGGCTGAAGGAGGTTATTCTTTTCTATGTAATACCCAGAGAAGAAGTAGGCTTTGTGCCGTACGGCGGATATCTCAAACAAGAGGAGGAAAGGATCAGGGAAGAGGTGCGGATAAGGTTTGAGGATTGGCAGAAATCTTTATCTGCAAAAGGGATAAACAGCAGGATAATAATAGAGGTCGGCGAGCCTGTCCCGAATATATTAAAGATAGCAGAAAAGGAGAAGGTCAATCTTATAGTAGTAGGCAAAAAGAAAAAGGTGGCGCATGACGGGCCTTTTGTCGGTTCAAATACCCTTCAGATTATAACAAGGAGCAAGATACCAACGTTGGTGAGCAAATATCTGGTTCAGTTTGAGCATGAGGGGGAAAGCGTAACACGCACAAATGATGCCATATTTAAACGGCCGCTCCTTGCAACAGACTGGTCAGAGCCTTCTGAGAGGGCGTTGGAATTATTAATCTCCCTTAACGGGCTTATTGAAAAGGCATTTGTATGCCATGTAATCGGCGTTAAGATATCAAAGTCTATTGACAAAACTGAACTGCACCGCATAGAAAAGGAGAGCAAGGAGAGGCTTGAGAAATACTGCGAGCGCTTAAAATTTGCCGGAATTGCTGCAGAGCCTCATCTTGGCGCCGGCAGAACCATCATGGAGATAATAAGGATTTCAAGGGATGTAAAGGCGAGCATGATTATTATGGGTACCACAGGCAAAGACCGGCTGCACGATTTTTTTCTTGGAAGCGTTTCGCACCGTGCGGCAGGCATGTCAGAATTGCCGACGCTGCTTGTGCCGTAAAGTATTATCCTCTCCTTAGCGTAATAAAAGCGGTATTAATAATAAGCAATTGTTATTGCACTATAAAAAATCCTTGACACGCAATTGCCGATAATATAATATTTAGCGGTTCAAGATTTGGTTTATTTGTTTTGGGAGATATATTCTCTATGGAGCATCCGCCGTTATTAATAAATATTCCAGGAATACCCGGGTATTTAGTTTACACATGGATTATAATGGGCATACTTTTTGCTGCCGCATTGGTTGCCACCAGAGACATTAAACCCCTGCCTGAAGGCATTCAAAATTTCTTTGAGATAGTTGTAGACGGCATATTTAAATTCATGGAAGATATCATAGGACATAACAGCAGGCAGTATCTGCCGTTAATCGGGACGCTTGCTTTTTTTATATTAATATCCAACCTTATAGGCCTTGTGCCAGGATTTATGTCTCCAACAAACAATATAAATACAACTGCTGCATGCGCCATTATAGTTTTTTTCGCAACGCACTATTATGGCGTAAAGGCGCATGGCATTGGCTATATAAAACATTTTTTTGGACCTATAAGATCCGTTCCAGCTATTCCGTTAATGTTATTAATGCTGCTGCTGGAGCTTATCGGTCATTTTGCAAGGGTGCTTTCTCTGTCCCTTCGTCTGTTTGGAAACATCTTTGGCGAAGACATGATATTGATTATACTTGCATTCCTGATTCCCCTGCTTGTGCCTTTGCCAATGATGTTTATGGCAGTATTTACAAGCGTTGTTCAGACCTTTGTCTTTGTCCTTCTTACAATGATATATATAAAACTTGCGACAGAAGAGGCAGAGGAAGGCCATTAATTCAACAATAACTTGGAATTTAAAGAAAGGAGAAATTTACAGTGAAGAAAATTATTTTTTGTCTTGCCCTTGTGCTTTTAGCAGTCAGCGCTGCTGCGCCGCTTGCTCTGGCAGCAGAGGAAACTGCGCTTTCAGCAGGTAAACTGGACTACTTCAAGGCAATAGGTGTTGCAGCAGTCATTAGTATTACAATTGCAGCCGTTGGCGGCGCTATCAGCCAGAGCAGCGCTGTAAAAGGGGCAGTTGAAGGCATTGCAAGGAATCCAGGGGCATCAGGAAAGATTACCATTACAATGGTTGTCGGCCTTGCATTTATTGAGTCTCTGGTAATCTATGCTCTGGTCGTTGTGCTGATACTGCTGTTTGGAAATCCATTTAAGATATAAGAAAAACACTTAAGGAGGAGGGCGTAATCTCCTCCTTTTTATTCTGTTTCCTTGTCAAGAAGAGTTCATTCGTATTATTCTACTTTTAATTAGAGAGGTTACCAGTGCCTAAAGAACGGGTTTTGGTTGTCTGCAATGACAATGATACCTGCCAGAAAATAAACAAGAACCTGAAAAAAAAATTCAGCGAGATTGCGTATGCCAAAACGCCCCTTGAGACCATGGCGCAAATTGAAAAAACCTCCTTTGCTGCAATATTTATTGACCTTGACGATAAAAAGATAAAAGACTCAAGGATTATAGAAAAGATTGGCGCAAAAGGCGACAATACTATTGTCATACTTGTAATTTCCAAGAAAAAGATCGCTTTACTGCCAAAAATAATGAAGGGAAATCCTTATAATTATCTTATCAAGCCCCTGCATCCTTATGAGATAAATATTGTATTAGACAGCGCCAAAAGGGCGCATTCACTGAATAAGGAGTTTAAGGCATTAAAAACCAATATCAAGGAATTGGAAGATACCATTAAAGGTTCAGGACAAAAAGTCCCTTCTTCTGACAGCAAGGGGGGGGCAATAGAAGGAGGCCCTGCATCCCTTGAGGCATTTATAGAGGAGCGGTTAAATAGATTTATAAAAAAACTGAATGGCGCAAAGGGCGCAAACTTCTATGACATGATTATCACTGAGATAGAGAAGCCTTTAATCTCCCTTGCGCTCAAGGAGACAAAGGGCAATCAGATAAAGGCGGCAAACCTGCTCGGCATTAACAGAAACACCTTAAGAAAGAAGGTTACTGAGCTTAAATTATCAATCCATTCTGAATAATTTCATTATTTTTCTTGACATTCCCCAATATTTTGTTATCTTTATAAGTGATATTGTATGAATTTAGGGTGTTCCTGAATTTAAGGCATGAAAAAAATGAGGAGGAAAACAATGATAAGAGTTTATGGTCAGAGATGGATTACAGCTATGCTGATGACTGTAGTTTTTATCATCATAATCATCTCAGGGAATTCAATTGCGCAGGAAGCTGTCATAAAAGAAGAGCCTCAGCAGGCTCAGAAGGGAGAGCTTCAGGTCCCTGAAGAGAGAAAATATTTAGTAAAAGAGGGGGACACTCTCTGGGATATCTCCACAAATATTATGAAAGACCCCTTTCTGTGGCCGAGACTATGGAAAGACAATAAATATATAATAAACCCTGACCTTATCTATCCCGGAAATGTGATTATACTGCCGGGCGAGGAGATCGTTATAAAAGAGGCAGAGCCTGTAACAGCTCCGCTAACAGCGCCAAAAGAGGCTGAACCTATTAAGAAGGCAGAGGAGGTTCCGCCGCCGGCTGATGAAGAGGCAGCGCCGCCTGTTGAAGAGGAGTTCGCTGCTCCGGCAGTAACACCGCAAAAAGAGGCAAGGCCTTTTACATTAGAGGGAGTCGGGGTATTAACTGATGAGGTGCTGTTATTTTCAAGCGGCTTTATTGTCTCAAGATTAGAAGACAAAGGGGTTATTGTAGGCTCATGGGATAAAAAGGTGCTATTAAGCGATAATGATGTTATCTATATAAATAGAAAGAATAACCCTGCTATAGCAAATGGCGACAAATATACAATATATAAGGTCGTAAGACAGGTTAAACATCCTATAACAGAAAAAAAGATGGGCCATCTTGTAAAGATATTAGGGGTTGTCCAGATAACGGATGTTAAGAAGGATGTGGCAACAGGCACTATTATCAGATCATTTGATTACATTGGCTATGGTGATAAGCTCATGCCTTATAAAAAGGCCTTGGTTACAGACGAATTATTAAAGGAAAATGCCTCTGCAAGAAAATTAAGGGGATATATTATTGATGTAAAGGATGAAAAGATACAAAATGCACAGCTTGATGTGGTTTATATTGACAAAGGGACAAAGGATGGCGTAACAATAGGCAACAGATACGTAGTTGTAAGACCTGGTGAAAAAACATCCAGATACTCCCCGGGTGAGGGCATGAGACTGCCAGGCCAGATTGTAGGCGAGCTGAAGATACTTTCAGTGCAGGAAGGGACTTCAGCAGCGCTTGTTTTAAATAGTGTAAGGACTATTACAAAAGGAGATATTATAGAAACAAAATAGCCAAAGCCTGATTTTGTCTGTATCATTTATAGATGCCAGAGATTTTTCATGACAAAAAAAATATTACTAATCAGCTCACAGCTTTTAATCCCTTTCAGGTTAATCTGTTATTAGCCTTCTGGCCTTGCAGGTGATTTATTCTGTTAAATAATTCAGATAGCTTAATGATAATGATCTCTGAAAATGAATTGTATTACTGGCTCGCATTAAGCGATGTCAATGGCATAGGAAGGGTATTATATAAAAGACTGATTGACGCCTTTGCCTCTCCTGAGGCTGTATTCTCTGCAGCTCCGTTAAAATTAAAGGATGTTGAAGGGATAAATGATAAGATAATAAGAGAGTTGAAGGATTTCAGGCCGGATGATAAAAAGATAAGGAATGAGCTGACAAAGATAAAAGACTCTGATATAAGATTTATTACATTAAATAATAATGCCTATCCTCAAAATCTTAAATCCATATACGAT
>MHEL01000121.1:0-7124 GCA_001803815.1 Nitrospirae bacterium RBG_19FT_COMBO_42_15
GTTCATCCCAATTATATATTTTCTGTATTCTTCTCTGTAATTTACGCCCATGGGAAATTTAAAAAGGTTCAAGAAATAATGTCTTAAATAGAAAATTCCAAATTTTGCAGTGAACCGGAGAATCGGAGAAGGGGTGATTCGGAGAAGATTTTTGTCTCCGTTTCGCCGTTTCTCCCTCTCTCCGCTTCAATCTAATCCTTATCATGCCCGTTGCCGCCAGCCTGCTTCTTCTGAAGCATATAGTGGCGGGTCTGGTGTACGAATGCCTCAAGCCTTGTTGTGCTGTTTGTATCCTTCTGCCCATCATAAGCCATATTAAGGCAGGGAACATTGTTATACTCCTCCCTGAATCTTTTAAGGATCGCCCCGACAATTGTACCGGGCATACAGGTAAATGGCATTACATTCACTATGCCGCTCACGCCCTTATTATAAAAATCAATTGCCTTGCCAACGCTCAATACCGCCTCCCCCTCAAAGCTCTTGTGCAGATATGGGCTTGCAAAACCAATTGTCTCCTTAATAGTAGGCTCATGATTATTCCTTAGGCCGTGTTCAAACGGCCTTGTAATCTTATGCTCGTCCCTCCTTTGAACAAAGTTTGTAAGGTAGAGCTTAAGATAGGAGCCGTAACTCTTTTTCTTGAGGCTCCGCTCCATTGAGGTAAAGTTGGTATAAAAGAACCACTCTGTCATGGACGGCAGCCATGCCTCCCCGCCGAGCGATTCTATCTTTTTTACTATATTCTCATTTGCAAATCTGTTGCTTCTCAGATATATCTCGCCGACGATTCCAATAACAGGCTTTTCCTGTTTGTCTGTCTGGATATCATCAAAGCGCGCTGCTGCCTCTTCCATTAATGGCATAATCCCCTGATTGCCTTTAATAGCCTCATATATCCTTTTTAAATAATATTGATAAATCTCGTCTGACTCGCCTTTATTCCTTTCATAAGGCCTTGTCTCGCGCACTCTCCTTTCAAGGACATCTATTGCAACAATGCCCTGCCACGCCATTCTTATAAATTTATTTCCTGCAACGCCAAGATGCTTATAGAAATTTTCATCCTGATTCGGCGAAAAAATAGGCACGTCAAAATGGCCGATATCATCAAGGATAAGCCTGTGCAGCCTGTTATACTGGCCGAATCTGCATGGCCCGCAGCCTGAGGGCATAAAGAATGCGGATCTTTCAGGCTCAAAACCCTTCTCTCTTACAAGCCTTACAACATCACCGGCAGTAATAACCGCGGGGACGCACTCTTTCCCTGATGTATGCTTTCTTCCCATCTTCAGAGACACCTCGTCAGGCTCTGGCAGCACCTCTGCCTCTATGCCATTAGCCTCAAAGGCAGCAGCAATGGCAAAGGCGTGGTCTGCCATATACGGAATATATATCTTTCTCTTCTTACCTTCAGCAGCATGATATAGCACAGGCCTTGTCTTGCCTTCTTTGACCTTTTTCTTATCTGCATTTTCAAGGCTGTCAAGGAACGCCTCAAGCCTTGTGATAGCGCCTGCATCTGCGCTGTGCTCGTCAATCTCTATCTGAAGATACGGCTTGCCTTTCATTTTGTCCCTGAAAAAATGCGCAATAAAGGAATCAGGGCCGCAGGAAAAATTTGTAATGTATAATGCGTAAAGCATTGGATTAGTTGTTATGATATGCGCTGCCGCTAAAATCCTCTGGCCGGATTTCCAGTACATGTCCTGCCTGTCCTGAATATCAACATCATCAAGGGGCAGAAAGTCCATTGGTATGGCAATTGTGCCCAAATCCTTCAGCTTTTGCGGAAGATGAAGGCTGATCTCAGGGTCGCAGCCGTTATACGGTCTGCTTACAATTACAATTGCCCTTTCACCCGGTTTTAGGCCGTCTAATATCTCCTTGCCCCTTTTCTGCACTGCATTATAGAAATTCTCCTGAGACGCCTCAGCAACATCCCATGCTGCGTCTATCTCAGATTTTTTCCTGCCGAGTTCTTCTCCAAGCTTATATAAGGTCTTTATAAAAATCTTTCTTTCATAGCCGAGCTCTATCGGCGGATCGAGAAGCTTAACGCCATTCTTCTCAAACTCAATTGCAGAACGTACAGTATAAGGCACTGCCTGCACATACGGGCAGGCCTGGCTGTGCTCAAGCTTTGGATTCTTTCTCTTTAGATTGATAAAGCTCGGTAGAAAGATATAGTCAACACCCTTTTCCATAAGATTTAAAAGATGGCCGTGAATCACCTTAATGGGGAAGCACTGCTCTGCAACAACCTTTTCAATGCCCTTGTGGATTACATCCTTATTAGACTGGTCTGAAAGCACAACCTTGAAGCCGAGCTCTGTAAAGAATGCCCTCCACATTGGAAGGAGCTCGTAAAAGAAGAGCGCCCTCGGTATGCCGATCCTCTTTGCATCCTCCTTTACCTTGCCCTTTCCCTGATGATAGGCAGTTAGAAGCATCTTATTTCTCTCTTCAAAAAGGTCAGGCAGGTTATTCTTTTTCTTGCTCTCATCTATATCATACTTCTCGCACCTGCTGCCGTAATAAAGCGGCTTTTCGCCCTCAACACTCACCTGTCTGATTTCGCAGACATTTGAGCAGTCCCTGCACTCAAATGTGGAGATTTCATATTTCTTTTGTGAAAGGTCAAAACCCTTAAAGCCGCTCTTTTGGTTTTTGTGCTTCTTGGCAAGTATGGCAACGCCGATTGCGCCGGTAACATCGTGGTGCTCCGGCACTATAATCTTCTTTCCTGTCACCTCTTCAAAGGCAGAAACAACGCCTGCATTTGCTGCAACGCCTCCCTGAAAGAATATTTTGTTTCCAATCCTCCTGCCTTCAACAACCCTGTTCAGATAATTGTGAACAATAGAGTAGCTCAAACCAGCGACAAGCTGGTCGGTTGATGCGCCCCTCTGCTGGTGATGCACAAGGTCAGATTCAATAAACACCGTGCACTTCTCGCCTAATGATGATGGGCACGAAGAGTTTAAAGCAAGGCTCCCAAACTGCTTTTTTATTGAAATGCCGAGCCTCTCTGCCTGCTCCTCTAAGAATGAGCCTGTGCCTGCAGCGCAGACCTTGTTCATCTCAAAATCAACTACAGCGCCGTTGTCTATGCTGATATACTTAGAATCCTGTCCGCCAATTTCAAAAATAGTATCCACCTCCGGGTCAATAAAGATGGCTGCTGTTGCCTGTGCTGTAATCTCGTTTCTTACAACATCTGCGCCGACTAAATCGCCTGTCAGATATCTTCCGGAGCCTGTTGTGCCAACCCCCTTAATATTAACAAGATGAGCGATCTCGTCGCCAACCTCTTTTAATCCCTGCTTTACAGCCTCTATGGGCCTTCCTGCTGTGGGCAGATACCTTTTGGAAAGGACGTTATTCTTTTCATCTATAACAACAACATTTGTGCTTACAGAGCCGACATCAATCCCAAGATAGCTGTCTATCTTGTTGTCAGCAGAGAGCGTAATAAAATTCTTTTTCTCATCCTTCTTTATCTTGCTTGCATCGCCGCATTTCTTTAAAGGAGCCGGGGCATTGGCGTCTTCATTCTGCGAGGCGCGATAATCCTTTAATTTTTCTAAGTTGAGGGACTTCGCTGTAAAGCCCGCATCTTCCATTGTATGAAAGATTACGCCGATAGCGCCCATAAAATAAAAATGCTTTGGTATAATCAGCTCGCCCTCTTTCAGGCCGAGTATGTCCTCAAAGGCCTTTCTCATGCCTGCATTTGCTGCAACGCCGCCCTGAAACGATACCGGCTTAACAAAGTCCTTGCCCTTTCCAATTGTGCTTTTAAAATTCCTCGCCATCGCATAGCAGAGACCCCCGACAATATCATAGTCAGGCGTTGCAATCTGCTGGAGGTGTATCATGTCTGATTTTGCAAAGACGCTGCACCTTCCTGCAATGCGCGGCGGATTTTTTGATTTTAATGCTGTCTCGCTGAACTCCTCAATGTTAAAACCGAGCCTTGTTGCCTGCTGGTCAAGGAATGAGCCTGTGCCTGCAGCGCATACGCCGTTCATGGCAAAGTCAGCAATCTCCATCTTCTTTGTAGACTCATTGAATTTCAGCAAAATGAGCTTTGAGTCCTCTCCGCCCATCTCAATCACTGTCCTTACATCCGGATGAAAATGCTCCATTGCCTTTGCCTGCGCAATAACCTCATTTATAGAATTGCCGCCTATCAGGTCGCTCACGAGCTTTCCTGCTGAGCCTGTCACGCCAATCTTGGAAATTTTCTCCTTTGGTATCCTTGTCAGGATATCAGAAAGGACATCAACTGCAACCTTTAACGGCTGTCCCTTTGTCCTGTTATAATGCTCCTCAATTATATTCTTTTCGCTGTCAATAACTACTGTCTTTAAACTCACTGAACCTATGTCCAAGCCAAGATGATACATGTTATTTCCCTTCATAACACCAACCTCCGATTCATAAAACACGTTTCACGGCTACGGAGCCGTTATTATCCCTGTTAAGCCAAGCCTTATCATTCTAATACCAATCGCTGCTAAAATCAAGGCTGCAACCTTTGCAACAGCCTTTGAGCCGCTGATACCCATTATTTTCACAATCCTGTCTGCATGGAGAAACACAATCCATGTAAACAGGATATTTACAATAACAGACAATATCACAGGCATAAATCCCTGCGTGCCGACAAGTATCATTGCAGTTGTAAGCGTTGCAGGCCCTGCAATCAAAGGCGTTCCGAGCGGCACAGCTCCGATTGTAGCGCCGACGCCGATCCTTCTCAGCCCTGTCCTTAAGATATCTGTTACTGCAATAACAAGAAGCACAATGCCTCCTGCTATCATAAAATCCTCAACCTTTATATCAAGCGCCTGAAATATCGCCTTTCCAAGAAAGATAAAAGCAACAGTAACAAAAAATGCGGTTACTATGGATTGTGTTGCAACCTTATCCCTCTCTTCCTTTTTAAGCCCCTGCGTAAACATAAAGAACGCCGGCAGAACGCCGAGTGCGTCAATGGCAACAAAAATTGGTATCAGGCTGTATAAAAAACTGTTTAATAATTCCATTTATTTTTTCTTTTTCGCCTTTGAACCTAACCAGCCCAGAACAATTCCGATAATAATTATAACAATAAGCAGAAGGAATGTGGGCATCTCTACTTCCCATCTGATAAAGTTTACTTTCGATATATGAGTGTTGCTCAATATAAAAACCGCTGATAGCAGAGCAAGGATTATGAACATAATCAGTTTTGCCATTTAACCTCCTATTTCTTCGCCCCTTCCAAAAATGGTTTGATTAAGTCCATTGGCAATGGAAATAGTATTGTAGAATTTTTCTCTGTTGCTATCTCTGTTAAGGTTTGCAGGTATCTCAACTGTATTGCAATCGGGTTCTGGGACATAAGATTTGCTGCCTCAAGAATCTTGTACGATGCCGCAAGCTCGCCCTCTGCATGAATTACCTTTGCCCTCTTTTCTCTTTCTGCCTCTGCCTGCTTTGCCATTGCCCTCTTCATCTCCTCAGGCAGGTCAATTGCCTTTACCTCCACATTTGCAACCTTTATACCCCATGGGTCTGTGTGCTTGTCCAGAATCTCCTGAAGCCTCTGATTAATCTTATCCCTCTCTGCTAAGAGTTCATCAAGCTCTGCCTGACCGCATACACTCCTCAATGTTGTCTGCGCAAGCTGGGATGTGGCATATAGATAGTTCTCCACTGCCACAATGGCCCTATCAGGATTAATTACCCTGAAATATATAACAGCGTTCACCTTTATAGAGACATTGTCCTTTGTAATTACATCCTGCGGCGGGACATCAAAGGCAACAGTCCTTAAGCTCACTGTTATCATCTTATCAATAAAAGGAATAAGGATTATGAGGCCGGGTCCCTTTACGCCTATCAGCCTTCCGAGCCTGAATATTACGCCCCTCTCATATTCGTTGAGGATTTTTATTGCAGCAATAAGGAATATAACTGCCAAAGCGATAATTATGAACAATGGACTGAATAGATTTATCATGTCTGCCTCCAGTATTATTGCGTCATTGCGAGGGACTTTAGTCCCGAAGCAATCCCAATATTAGATTGCTTCGCTTAGCTCGCAATGACAATTAAAATTATCTGTGTCGTTTCACCTTTAACACCAACCCCTCTACCTCTACTACCTCTATCTCTTCACCTTCTTTTATATTCTCATCGCTCCTTGCATCCCATATCTCGCCTTTAACAAAGACTTTGCCCTTTGGGCTGATAGCAGTATTAGCAACGCCCACAGCGCCAATCAATCCCTCTCTGCCTGTGGTCGGCTGTCTTTTGTATGCCTTATATGCAAGGGAGACTGCAATGGTAAAAAAGAGCGCTGTCATTAGCACTGCTGGTATTATCACTGTCCATGATATTCGTAAAAATTCAAGCTCAGTATCAATAAGCATCAACGAGCCTATAAACATTGATATTATGCCGCCAATAGTAAGAAGTCCGTAGCTTGTAACCTTTACCTCTGCAATAAACAGGATAAGGGCAAGGAGGATGAGAAGAAGCCCCGCGTAATTTATAGGCAAAGTCTGTAAGCCATAAAAGGCAAGTATCAGAAATATCCCGCCGGCAACACCGGGAAGTATTGCGCCGGGAGACGACAGCTCAAAGAAGATGCCGTAGATGCCGAGTATTAAAAGTATATAAGCAATATTCGGGTCAGCAAGGAGGCTTAATATCTTAAAGCGGATGCCCATTTCAACCTTATTTATCCTGGCGCCTTTGATATTTAATGCTGCTGTCCCTTTTTCTGTTATAATGCTCCTGCCATTAACTGCCGCTAACAGCTCGTCTATGTCATTTGCAACAAAATCTATCACCTTTATCTTCAGCGCCTCCTCTGCTGTAATGGATACGCTCTTTCTTACTGCATCCTCTGCCCACTGCTCATTCCTGCCTCTTTTATGGGCAATCCCTTTTATGTATGCTGCTGCGTCATTTTCAAGCTTTGCAGCCATATCGCCTTTTGTTTCGTTGCCGCTGATGCTGACCGGATGCGCAGCGCCGATGTTTGTGCCTGGCGCCATTGCCGCTATATGCGCAGCCATTGTAATAAATGTCCCTGCTGACGCAGCCCTTGCGCCGCTCGGTGAAAC
>MHEL01000121.1:7191-8170 GCA_001803815.1 Nitrospirae bacterium RBG_19FT_COMBO_42_15
TTATAATTGCTGCTGCCTTTTTCTCTGCTGAATCTTTTATAGCCTTTGCTATAAACTCTGCTGCAGGAGGATTGATTATCCCCTGATACTCAACAACATCAATCTGAGGAGTATCAGCAAAGATTATACCGATGCTTCCCAATAAAAAGAAAAAGGGTATTAAACCCCTGATATACCATTTGATAGGCATTGGCTTCACCAAAAAAAAGAAATCCAAAATCCTAATATCTAAATCCCAAGCAAATCCAAGTGAATATATTAGTCCTTTTTTGCCTTTTGTGTCAAGCAAACCTGACAATCCCTGCAAAGGAATCAGGCTTTAGGCTTGCGCCGCCCACTAATGCGCCGTCTATATCTTCCTCTGCCATCAGGCCATTTATATTCTCTGGCGTGACGCTGCCTCCGTAAAGTATGCGCATCCCATCTGCAATCTTATCGCCTGCCTTTTTTCTTATATAATCCCTGATGAATTTATGAACCTCCTGCGCCTGTGCTGGCGTTGCAGTCTTGCCTGTGCCTATTGCCCATACAGGCTCGTATGCAAGAATAATCCTGTCCATATCATTATCAGAAAACCCAGCGAGTCCTGCCTGCAATTGTGTGTCAATCACCTTCATTGTCTTATTGGCTTCCTTCTCTTTCAGGTTTTCTCCTATGCAGAATATTGGAGCAAGTCCGAATTTTAATGCAGCCTTAATCTTTTTGTTCACAGTCTCATCTGTCTCGCCAAAAAACTGCCTCCGCTCAGAATGGCCGATGATGCAATGGCTGCATCCTGCATCCTTGAGCATGACAGGAGAGACCTCTCCTGTAAACGCGCCTTTCTCCTCCCAGAACATATCCTGCGCAGAGATTTTTATCTTTGTATCTTTTACTGCATCAGCCGCAGCAGAAAGCGCAGTAAATGGCGGGGCAATGATTGTCTCAACATCTTTGACATCCTTTGTCAGCTTTATAAATTCAGAAAAGAAGGCTCGCG
>MHEL01000122.1:0-147 GCA_001803815.1 Nitrospirae bacterium RBG_19FT_COMBO_42_15
TTCCTCCATAGCTGCCGGGGATAAAGGCGGCCAATATTCCAATTATTAAAATTATTCCAACAATAATTAATATGCGCCTCATAATATAAATCCTCCCCTTTAAGACCGGGCAAACCTGAGCATCTTTTTGAAGACTGAATTATTAAA
>MHEL01000122.1:220-6764 GCA_001803815.1 Nitrospirae bacterium RBG_19FT_COMBO_42_15
TGCCCTATTATCTTCATCTGATGAGGCGCATTGCAATGCGCCCTTACTTTATTAAATCTATTTTGCTACCTTGCGGTTGCCGCCCTCAATAGAGTATCCACCCTTTAATCCGCCGCCGCGTCCGCCAAGCTGAGCCTCTACAATCTCCTGCAGCTCCTTAAATTCTGCGTTCTTGTCTGCATTAAGAGCTGTTACATCACTTGGAGATGCTTTGTAAGGAGCATCGGAAATTGCCCTTAAGAATGCCACAACATTCCAGATATCCTGATCCTGAAGCACATTGCCCCATGCAGGCATTGCATCAGCTAATTCAACTGCAATACCGCCGCCTTTAATTACGCCAAAGAGCTGGACATTTGTCCTCTTGTTCATGTAGTCGCCCTTTGTTAACGGCCTTGGCCTTGGGTCCATCTCTATTGCATTAGGACCGTCACCCTGACCTTGCCAGCCGTGGCATGATACGCAATAGAAATAGTACCAGTGCTTGCCCTGATTTGGGTCTGCGCCTGCAATTACTGAAGTATACTTTCCTGACCAGACATTAACCCACTGATCCCTTGCATCTGCATCACTTAGCTTGCCAACCTTTTCCTTCCTATCCCATAGCTCTGTTTTTCCTGTTCCCTTCGCGTAACCGCTCTCGCCTTTTTCAATGGTTGCGCCCTTTGACCTCTTGCCAACACCTGTCAGATAGTCATAACCCTTTACACCGTAGGTTGCGCCTGCCTTGCCATCCATCATGTCAACTGCCTCTTTACCGTAGTTGTCCCTCGCCTTTTTCAGGACATCATCTGGCTGAACCGGCCTCTTCTCCTCTGCTGCAATTGATAGTGATGCTGCAAATAAAACCATTACTGCTAATACTGCTACCTTCATTAAACTTTTCATACTTCTTACCTCCTCTCTTAATTTTAAGTTTTGTTGAATATTCATTATTATTTAAACTTGCAATTACAAAGCTTGCTCAAATAAGGCACGAGTTCCTTTATCTCTTCCGATGTCATTGTCTTATCAAAAGGCGGCATCATAGTAGATTTGCTTGAAGCGGCGCCGCCGTCCCTTATAACATTTTCCACATCAGAGACAGTAAGCTTTGCCATCTCAGCAGTATCTGTATGATTTTTAGGATTAACAGGCTGATCCGGTGTAGCATTTACCCCCTTGCCATCACCTTTTAATCCATGACACTGAGAGCAATACCACTTATAGTTTACCTCTGCGCTGGCAGCAAAGGACTTATCAATACCAAAGAAGACTGTTACAAAAAGAATTGCCAACACTGTATATGTTAACCTTTTCAACATCTCTCTTTTCGCTCCTTTCAAGCCTTTACATAAGGCAGTTTATTTAAAGGTTGTTATATGCTGGGCAACAGCCTTCATGTCGTTATCATTCAGTACGCCAACATACGTGGGCATCCTCTTTACAGGGATTAATGCCTTTGGATCTTTTAGATAGGCATATATCCAGTCGCCCCGCAGTCTCTTGCCTGCATCAACAAAACTTGGTCCTGTTAAGCCGCCGACAACCTTGCCTGCCTTTGTTACAGAATGACAGCCATAACAGCCCTGCTTCTTTTCAAATGCAATCTTGCCTTGGATATTTGGCTTTCCATCTTCAATAACCTTTTCTGCCACATCCTTTGATATAAGGCTATTCAGGTATTCAGCTACCTGATGCGCCTCAGTAGCAGAGAGTTTTGCGTGATTTCCAGCATTCTTTTTTTCTATTGAATTGTATTCCATCGGCCTAATAGGCTTTGGATTCTGCAGCCATGATTCAAGCCAATCCAGCTTGAATTTGCTGCCCGCAAACCATAGATCAGGCCCCTTGCGCTTCAGCTTATCCTCAAAGGTCTTATCTGTATTAGGACCTGCTGTCAAATGACAGCCACCGCAATTTTTTGCTGTAAAAACGGACTTCCCTTCTGCTGGACTTGCATCTGCTGATTGATTGACCCCCATGATGATAAGAAACACAAGAACAGCCAATGCCCCTGCAAAAATCTTAAAAAATCCTTTCATCCATTAGCTCCTTTCCCTTTTAAAATTTATATTACTAACTGATTTTTTTTACTGACAGTCTTTTTGTCTTTATTTACTCCCCCCTACTCTAAGAAGCTAACAAAACAATAATCCATCCCCTCCCTTCTAAATTTAAAATCAGTCATTTTTTTGGTGAGTCTTTTTTTGAAGTGGGGATAACATATCTTATCCCTAATATTTTGTCAAGCAAAAAAACCCTATTTTTTTTACTTGACAAGGAAGAGGAATTAATGTATATTTTTATCAATTAATAAAAATTACCATTTAGGAATAAATACTAAATACTATGAGCGAGATAGCTGAATTTTTAACAGACTGTAAAAAAATGGGTATTAAGATTACACCGCAGAGGCTTGCAATATATAAGATACTTGCTGCCAAGGCAAAGCATCCAACTATAAATGAACTATATGAGGAGATAAAGAAAGACTATCCTTCTTTATCATTAAATACTATATATAAGACTATCCAGCTTTTTATTGAACTCGGCATAGTCTCGCAATTTACATCAAGAGAGGGTGTAATACGGTATGAAGCAAAACTATTGCCGCATCACCATGTCTTATGCTTAAAATGCAGAAAGATTCATGATGTATTTGACAGCTCCCTTGATGAGCTCAAGATATCGCCGCCATTAAAAAACGAGTTTGAAATAATAAGACATGATGTAATATTTTACGGTTATTGCAGTGAATGTAAGCAGGAAGGGAGGTGAAAATATGGATTGCGTAGATGTATTAAAAAAGAAGGATTTTAAGGACGACGGAGTAAATAAGGTAAGCTATTTAAAGACTGACCAGATAACAGAGGACACCTATTATTTTAAAGACGGCCAGGTGCTGGATTATCACAGGCATCCGGAGGGCGACCAGATATTCTTTATTAATGACGGCGAAGGAGAATTCTATCTTGACAATGGAAAAGAGGAAAAGGTCCCTGTAAAGGCAGGCATGACGCTGCTTGCGCCAAAGAATGTATGGCATAAGCTTGTATGCACAAGCAAGAGCGGTCTTGTGGCATCACAGGTTACAAAACAGCCTGCGGGCATGGAAAAGAGATAACAAAGATTCTTGACTTTAAATTGCAACTGGCGTATATTTTTTTTGTATCAAAGATTCAGTTCTGTATAAAATTCATGAAATGGAAGTTCCCCGCAGTCTGCTGCGGGGAACTTCACGAGTCAAGAATCCAGTCAATTTATAGTTTCTCAAAATCGCAATTCTTTATAATATTAAAGAACGCAGGCTAAAAAAAGCAGAAGCGGTTTCTTTTCCCTATGGTTTTATAGAAAGGAGCATGTCCAATGAGAAAAATGACAGAAGAAAATCTGAAGGCTGCGTTTGCCGGAGAAAGTCAGGCGCACATGAAATACCTCGCCTTTGCAGAAAAGGCGGAGCATGAAGGAAGATTAAATACTGCAAGACTCTTTAAGGCAATTGCTTATGCAGAGAAGGTTCATGCAACAAACCACCTAAAGGCATTGGGCGGCATAAAGGCAACCTCTGAGAATTTAGACTCTGCTGTTGCAGGAGAGACATTTGAGGTGGAAGAGATGTATCCTGCATATAATAATGTAGCGGATTTACAGAATGAGAAGGCAGCAAAAAAGAGTATGGGCTGGGCAGAGGAGGCGGAAAAGATACATATTACCATGTATCAAAATGCAAAGAAGGCTGCCTTAAAAGGCGAGGATGTCAAGATCGGGGATGTATATATCTGCGACTTCTGCGGCTATACAGCAGATGGAAAGGTTCCTGACAAATGCCCGCTTTGCGGCGCAGCAAAAGATAAGTTTAAGAAATTTTAATACACTCACTTTGTCATTCCGAGCAAAGCGAGGAATCTCATCTCTAAGATTGCTTCGCCGCTATCGCTCCTCGCAATGACACTATATCAAGGAAGGAGGCAGGAACTATGAAATGGAAATGCGGTGTTTGCGGTTATATTCATGACGGCGACAATCCGCCGGAAAAGTGTCCAAAATGCGGCGCGCCAAAGGAGAAGTTTGAAAAATTAACAGATGATGCGGCAAGGCTGATTGAGAAGTCAAGGTTTACTAATCTGCTTCACCATAAACTTGCTGCTTTACTGGATGAGGTTACTGCAATTAGCGACAAGGGTATCGCAGACAACCTTGACCCTGCTTGTGTTGATATCTTTAAAAAGGCAAAGGCAGAGGCGTTCATAATATCGCAGATGACAAAGGCAGAAATACAGGGCCACATTGGCAAAGGCAAATGGGGCTAAAAGAAGAAAATTTGATTACACAGATTATTAATAAGATTACACAGATTAAAATCTGAGCAATCGCTCTTTTAAATCGGTGTAATCTGTAATTAAGGAGGGATGTAAAAATGAAAAATCAAAAAATCATAGACGCATTAAATAAAGACAGGGCAGATGAGCTTGGAGCAATAATTCAATACATGGGGCATCATTATACTGCGGACGGTATGGAGAGCCCCGCTGTAGTTGGAATTTTTAAGGCAACAGCAATAGACGAAATGAAGCACGCCGAGATGCTGGCTGAGAGGATTTCTTATCTTGGCGGTGAACCTGTGTCTAAACCGTCTGATATAAAGAAGGGCGGCGATCTAAAAAAGATGATGCAGGATGATTTAGCGAGTGAAAACGGCGCAATCAAACTGTATAAGGAGCATATCAAACTCTGCGCGGACGAAGGCGATATAACAACAAGGCGGATGCTTGAAGGTATTTTGGAAGATGAAGAAAAACATGCCGATACATGGGAGACGATACTGGGAGTAAAGAAGTGATAGCTTATATTTTCATTGCGAGGCTGGCAAAGCCAGCCGAAGCAATCTCAATTTTGTAATGCGTGATCAGCGTCTTTTAACTCATTACCCATAACGCGTCACTCATTACGAATATTAGATTGCTTCGCTTCGCTCGCAATGACATTTTTATTTTCAATAGCGGAGGTTTTATAATGCCTAAAATAGCAATAATCTACGGCACACAGGCAGGAAGCACAGAGATGATGGCAAGGGCTGTTGAAGAGGGCGCGCAGAAAGCAGGCGCGGAAACAATTTTAAAAAATGTTTTGGTTGCAAAGGCAGACGACCTGAAGGATATTGACGGCCTAATACTCGGCGCGCCAACCTACCATGCAGACCTCTTTGATGGCATGAAAAATTTCCTTCTAAAGATAAGGGATGTCAATCTGAAAGGAAAGACTGGCTCTGCTTTTGGCTCTTATGGCTGGAGCGGTGAGGCAGTAGGGAAAATGATTGACCCTTTAAAATATTTCGGCATGAAGGTAGTTGAACCAGGGCTTTTAATCAAGAATCAACCAGACGAAGGCGGGCTTGAAGAGTGCAGAAAATTCGGAGAAAAGATTGCCAAAAAAATTGTTAAATAATTTACACCCCAAATCCCTTTAATCTGTTCACCATATTTGATTCAGAGGCGCCTTCTCTTTCCAGTTCCCTTTCAGAATCTATAATATCTGAAAGGTAAAGGATGTATACAGCTTTTAACAACGTCTCTTTATCAATATTCATTGTCCTTAAGAGAAGATTAATGGTAGCGCCCTTTTTAACCAAGCCTATAATATCCTGCTCATCAATAGAGAATTGTAATCTATTGCCAAACTCTGGAAAATCGTGCGAGAGCATTAACTTCTTATTATAATCAGGCAGAGTGCTGACAAAATTTACCTTAGAGCTTGCAATATTCTTCTTAAGATAGGCATAAGAAATCTCTGGTATAGAGTAGTTGATGGTCTCCCTGATAGGCGGAAGGTTCTCCTGATAATTATATTCACCCTCTTTTAATGAAAAGATATCGCTTAGGGACTTATCCTCATCAGCCATTCTGAATTTTGCATAAACAATTCTTCTATTCTTAATATAAATACTCCCAATGGAGTTTTCACTCTTTATAAAAACAACACCTAATGAATCAGAATGATTAATCCTTTTTAGTAATTCATATATTGTGTGGTCGCGTAATGTGCCTTTATCGCCCTTTAATACCATAAAAAACCTCGCTAATTATTGGAGTTAGGGTTTTATTTAACTATAACAGAGAGGCAATATATTGTCAAATATCAGTCTTGGAGTATTGATATATATACATTAAAAAGGAGTTCTGTAAAAAAAAATTGATAAAACAAGAGATTATATTATTATCTCAAACATTATCTCCCTTTTTCCTAACTATTATTTCCCATAATTTTTCACCTACCTTCTCCACTGATAATATATCATTACCCTCTTTTTCAAGGCTTCTTGGGACATTTTCAGTTGCAGGCGGATAATCCACAATTACCTTTAAGACCTCGCCGTCTTCCATCTCCTCTAACGCAAGTTTTGACTTTACAAAGGTATATGGGCAGATTTCTCCTTTAATATCAAGAACTTTATCAATTTTCAGGTCTTTTTTCTCTAACATTTATCTACTCCTTAAGTTTTGATTTCTTAATGTCCTAATGCCTTTAATTCGTTTATCCTTTTTACCATGCCTTCAACCATAAA
>MHEL01000123.1:0-147 GCA_001803815.1 Nitrospirae bacterium RBG_19FT_COMBO_42_15
ATTCAAGATTCTCGTCTGAGATAGAGAGAATGCTGCTGTTGTCTTTTGCGCTGCATCTGCTCCTTATTGGGGTGATATTTTTTAATCAATATTTTCAGTTCAGATTTGCGAAGATGTCTGTATATGAAGTCAAGCTTGTTAGTCTGC
>MHEL01000123.1:332-7342 GCA_001803815.1 Nitrospirae bacterium RBG_19FT_COMBO_42_15
GAGGCAACAGGTGATAAAAAAGCAGCAGGAGGGATTTCAGCAGGAGGCATTTCAGGTCCTGTCTCTATTTCATCTGATAACTTTAAGTATCCCTATTATGAGATAAGCCTGAGAAACAAGATAGAGAGAAACTGGTCTCCTCCTCCTTTGATAAAAGGGAGCAGCTGGGTAAGGGTTGTCATTGGCAGAAATGGCAGGATATTATCAACTGAGATTGCGGAAAGCTCTGGAAATTCTTTTTTTGACCAGGCAGCATTGAGGGCAATATATCTTTCAGACCCTTTTCCGCCGCTTCCAGACAATTATTTCGAAAGCAGCCTTATGTTCAAAGTGGGGCTTGAGCCGAAGGATGAATAAAAGGTGCAGGTTTTAAGTTACAGATGAAGGTATTTCTTGGTATTTTAATAGCAATACTATATTTTTCAATCAATGCGCATGCACAGGATGTTAATCTTGGCGTTATAAAGGCGGAGGCGCAGAAGATACCTATTGCAGCATTTGATATATCAGATAATGTAAAGACAAAAGGATTAAAGGAAACCGTAAGGGATGTTTTAACTGCTGATTTAAAGCGGACACAGTTATTTTATCTGGTTGATGTAGAAAAGCTTGGCATAGACACAAAGGTAAATTCAGAGCCGCAGAAGGATGTAATAAAGAGGATGGGCGCCTTTGGCGTTAGCGCAGCAGTATGGGTAAGGCTGAACACAAAGGACAAAGAGTTTGTGCTTGAGGGGAATCTTTATGATTCTGTCAGCGCTGATATAGTTGTGAGTAAAAGATTTTTTGGGAATGAAAATTTAATCAGAAATATGGTTCACCGTTTTGTTGATGAGATTGTGTTCAGATACACCGGCAGCAAAGGGGTTGCAAACACCAGAATTGCATTTATATCTGACAGGTCAGGCGATAAAGAGATGTATGTAATAGACTATGACGGCAGTAATCCAAAGAAGATTACAGGAGACAGGGCAATAAAATTGTCGCCTGCGTGGAGTCCGGACGGCAGATGGCTTGCGTATACCTCTTATAAAGATGGAAATCCGGATATATATGTAGTAGACTTAGAGACAAGCAACCGATGGAAGATGGTAGGATTTCCGGGCTTAAATATATCGCCTGCTTGGTCGCCGAATGGCGAGCTTCTTGCTTTTACTTTAAGCAAAGACGGTGATTCAGAGATATATACGGTAAAAAGGGATGGCTCTGATTTGAAGAGATTGACATACGACCCTGCAACTGATGTCTCTCCTACATGGTCTCCAAATGGGAGGGAGATTGCCTTTAATTCTGACAGGGGCGGGACCCCGCAGATTTATATTATGAACGCTGACGGAACAAATACAAGAAGGCTTACATTCTGGGGCGATTACAATACATCACCGACATGGTCGCCAAAAGGGGAAAAGATTAGTTTTGTTTCAAGGATAGACGGGAAATTCAGGATATGCATAATAAATCCTGACGGCTCATTCTTTCAGCAGCTTACAGATGGAAATACAAATGATGAGGGACCGAGATGGTCGCCTGATGGCAGACACATTGCATTTAGCTCAAAGCGTCATGGAAAATCAGATATCTATATAATGAATGCTGATGGAGGGGAGGTAGAAAGGCTGACATCTGACGGCTCAAATAATATTAACCCATCATGGTCGCCGTGATGTGGGGAGGCAAAGAGTCAGAGGGTCACAGAGTCAAAGTTTACAAAGCGTAAGGCTTTTAATTTTGACGCTTTGATACTCTAATATTAAAAACTAATTAAAGGAGGGTTTAAAAATGAAGAGGGGTGTATTGATTTTAATCGGGGTTTTAGCTTTAGGGTCTTTAATTTCTTTTGGCTGCGCAAAGAAGGTGGAGACAGCAAAGGATGCAAAGGGTGCGGATGAAAAGGTAGCTTCGGCTCCAGCACCATCGCCAGACAGCGGGTCTCAGGTGAAGGCTGAATCGCCAATGGTAAAGGAATTAGGCAGCGCTTCAGGGCTTAATGATGTGTATTTTGATTTTGATAAATCCGCAGTAAGGGATGATTCAAAGTCTGTGCTTCAGGCAGATGCAAAGTGGCTTAATTCTAACTCTAAGGCCAAGATTAAGATAGAGGGCCATGCTGATGAGAGAGGGACAAATGAGTATAATATTGCGCTTGCTGAAAAGAGGGCGCAGGCAGTGAAGAAATATCTGTCTACTCTTGGCGTAAAATCAGATAGGCTTTCTACGATAAGCTATGGCGAGGAAAAGCCGCAGTGTAAGGAGCAGAATGAGGGCTGCTGGCAGAAAAACAGAAGGGCGCATTTTACAGTTGTTGGACAATAATTATCAGTGAGCAGTGAATAGTGAATAGTTTCTTACTTACGACTGTTCACTATTCACTATATTAGAGGGATGTAATATTATGAATATCTGGAAAAAAGGAATTGTCTTACTAATTTTACTTGCTATCGGCCTCTTCGGCTGTGCGCCGCAGGCAGAGTTTATTAAGCTTCAGGATGACCTTAGTACAGCTACCAGAAAACAGAATCAACTGCAGCAGCGGATTGAGGTTGTTGAAGGATACTTAAAGGATAAGACAACCACCTCTCAAAAGGGACAGCAGGATATACACAGGATAATTGCTGATTTAGGCGTAAAGATAGACCAGCTTTCTACTGATATACAGATTATCCAGGGCAAGCTTGAAGAGAATAACCACAGAATCTCCGAACTCGCCCAGAGGCTTGATGACCAGGCATACAAGATTAAAGAACTCTCTGCAAAGATTGCTGCTGCAGATGGAAAGCCGGCCGGCGCCTCGGAAAAGGCTGCTGCTCCGCCAGCGCCGCAGGAAAAAGGCAAGACAGGACAGAATCCGTCAGATGTATATAACCGCGCCTATCAGGACTATGTAAATGGAAATTATGACCTTGCCCTGACCGGCTTTCAGGCATATCTGACAGAATTTCCTGATGCCACATTAGCCCCCAATGCCCAGTACTGGATTGGCGAATGTTTTTATGGGAAGCAGGAATATAAGAAGGCAATAGACGCGCTTGATAAGGTTGCGGCTAATTATCCAAAGAGTGAAAAGATTTCAGCAGCTACTCTTAAGGCAGGGTTTGCATATTTAGAGCTCAAAGACAAGACAAAGGCAAAGGCATATTTAAAAAAGGTTGTTGACCAGTTTCCAAATTCAAAAGAGGCGTCCCTTGCTAAAGGGAAGCTTGCTACAATAAAGTAGAGGCACGGCGCGCCGTGCCTCTACACAAAAAAAGACGACACATATTCTGGTGTTTTTAATGCCCCCAAAGATTAAAATTCTTCCCGATACGCTCATTAATAAGATAGCTGCAGGAGAGGTTGTTGAAAGGCCCGCATCTGTTGTAAAGGAATTGGTTGAAAATTCCATTGATGCAAAGGCTGCACAGATTTTTGTTGATATTATAAATGCCGGCAGAAGTTTAATACGGGTGTCAGACAACGGCGAGGGGATGTCAAAAGAAGATGCGCTTACTGCCTTTGAAAAGCATGCCACAAGCAAGATTAACAAAGAGGCCGACCTTTTCAATATAGCTACATTGGGTTTCAGGGGCGAGGCGCTTCCGAGCATCGCGTCAATTTCAAGAATAAAACTAATAACAAAATCTGCGGATACTGCCGGCACGCTGATTGAGATGGAAGAAGGAAAGGTTAAAAAGGCGTCTGAAACCGGGGCTGCTGCCGGAACTGTTATTGAGGTTTCTGATTTATTTTACAACACGCCTGCAAGGCTGAAATTTTTGAAATCTGACAATACAGAGATGTCGCATATCAGCGCTGTTATAAATCAGCAGGCTATTGCCAATCCGCACATACACTTCAGGCTTACTAATAATAAAAAGGAATTATTAAATCTATCCTCAGCAACAGACCTTTATCAGCGGATTTACCAGATTTATGGCGAGGACTTTATGAATAATATGCTGAGCATCTCTGGAGAAGAAAACAGCATAAATATCTACGGCTTTGTCTCCAAACCATCATTTACAAGGTCAGAGAGGAATCATATAGATATCTTTTTGAATAAAAGGTATATCAAAAACAATGTTGTAACCCGCGCTGTCTATGATGCCTATTCAACGCTTATCCCAAAGGACAGACATCCTTTGACACTCCTTTTTATTGATATACAACCGTCTGTAGTAGATGTTAATGTGCACCCGACGAAGAGGGAGGTGAGGTTTGTTAATCAGACCATTGTATATGAGGCTGTGAAGAAGTCGGTGAGAGAAGGGCTTATGTCTCTGACATCCTATCCGGTTAAAACAGGGTCGCTTACTGATTCTTATAGAGTTGCCAGCCCTGTTGTTGATTACGAGAGGGAGGTAAAAGGGTCATGGGGCAAGGGTCAAGGGGCATGGGGTCAACAGAAGGGTCATGGAGCAGGGGTCAAGGGGCATGTGATAGCAGAATTATCCGAGCAGCCTGTGCAGCTTAGCCAGTTCAGAGAACACAATGTAATTCCGCTTGGCCAGATAGCAAATACCTATATTGCTGCAGATGCAGACGGCGAGCTCTGGATAATTGACCAGCATGCAGGATACGAAAGACTTCTCTATGAAAAGCTTACAAGGTTGTATAACAGCAATACAGTTGAGGTTCAGCCGCTGTTGATACCAGAGGAGATAAGTCTTAACAGCGCCGAGGCTATGATGCTGAAAGATTATATAGATATCCTGAATAGTGTTGGAATAGAAGTAGAGGAATTTGGCAAAGATGTTTATATTATACGCAGTGTGCCTTCTTTGATTGGAGCCGGTAGCGCAAAACAGATGCTGTTAGATATAATAGACGGTCTGATAAGCTTTCAAAAAGGTGTAATAAAGAGCGAGGTTGTTGATAAGGTTATAATGCTTATAGCCTGCCACGGCTCTGTAAGGGCAAATCATGGATTGACTTATAAAGAAATGGCAGCATTGATAGATGATTTGATTAACCTGAAGATATACGAGACCTGTCCGCATGGAAGGCCTATAATAATAAAATTTTCAAAGACAGATTTAGAAAAGATGTTTAAAAGAAGATGACCATACCCATTCTTGTTATAGTCGGGCCTACTGCAGTTGGCAAGACAAGGATTGCAATTGAGCTTGCAAAGGAATTGAATGGAGAGATTATAAGCGCTGACTCAAGGCAGATATATAAAGGTATGGACATCGGCACTGCCAAGCCTTCAAAAGATGAGCAGGCTGCTGTAAAGCACCACATGCTGAATGTTGTAGAGCCTGACGAGCATTTTAGCGTTGGTGAATATAAAAGGAACGCAGAGAAGATTATTGAGGGAATATGGCAAAGAAAAAGGCTTCCGATTATTGCCGGCGGCACAGGTTTATATATAAGGGCAGTGATAGACGGCCTGTGGGAAGGGCCAAAGGCAGATTATGAATTAAGGGATAAACTTAAAAAGGAAGAAGAGACATTTGGCAAGGGGTATCTTTATAAAAAGCTTAAAGAGGTTGACCCAGAGACAGCAGAGAAGACAAAACCAAATGACCTTGTGAGGATAGTAAGGTCTCTGGAGGTTTATTATAAAGAAGGAAAGACGATATCCCACTTTCATAGGCTTCATGGCTTTCAGGAAAAGAATTATAATATAATGTTTATTGGCCTGACAATGGACAGGGGGAGGCTCTATAAGAAGATTGAGGAGAGGGTTGATGAGATGATAAATAGCGGCTTGATAGACGAGGTTAAAGCCCTTCTTAAAAAAGAATATAATGAGAATATCAGCTCTATGACAGGCGTAGGATATAGACAGGCAATCGGATATTTAAAAGGAGATTATAATTTAGAAGAGGCTGTCAGACTTATAAAGAGGGATACAAAGAGATATGCAAAGAGGCAGTATACATGGTTTAATAAGGATAAGAGGATAGAATGGTCTAACATTGATGATATTGATATAAAACTGCTGGCGCAGGATATTAAAAAAAGGTTGAAGTTAAAATAGAAATAGGCTATTATCAAATGCAATGTTAGCGCTTTTACATACAACAATAATGAAAGGAGCTTAGAATATGAATAAGACTAACACAAGCCTGCAGGATCTATTTCTTAATCAGGTGCGTAAAGAAAAGATACCTGTTACTGTTTATCTTGTAAACGGTGTGAAGCTGATGGGAACAATAAAGGGTTTTGATAATTTTGCAATACTCATCAAACAGGATTCTCAGCAGCTTATTTACAAACATGCCATTTCAACTATTGTGCCGCAGAAGACAGTTGAGCTTGTAGAACGGCAGTTACAGGAAGAGCAGTTTTCAGCAGAAGAGGTTGTAAAGAGTGGAAAGTAGGCATAGGGAGTTTAAAAATCCCATTCCTACAGTTGATATAATTATTGAATTAGAAGGCAAAGGAATAATCTTAATAAAAAGAAAAAATCCGCCTCATGGCTGGGCAATACCAGGCGGATTTGTTGATTACGGCGAGAGTCTGGAGGATGCAGCAAAAAGGGAGGCTAAAGAAGAAACATCCCTTGATGTAGAGCTTATAAAGCAGTTTCATACATATTCAGATCCAAAAAGAGACAAACGGTTTCATACTATATCTACTGTTTATATTGCTAAGGCAAAGGGAGAGCCAAGGGCAGCAGATGATGCTGCAGAGGTCGGCATATTTAATATAGATAATCTCCCGGAGCCGATTGTTTTTGACCATAAGGAGATATTAAGGGATTATTTTAGCAAGAGGAGGTAGTTTAAGTTGAACGCAGAAATCGGCATAATCGGCGGAAGCGGTTTGTATGAAATGGAGGGGCTTACAGATGTTAAGGAGGTAAAGATAAAGACCCCTTTTGGCGATCCTTCTGATAAATTTATTCTCGGCACATTAAGCGGAAGGAGGCTTGCCTTTCTGCCGAGGCACGGCAAGGGACACAGGATACTTCCAACAGAGATTAATTTCAGGGCAAATATCTATGCCATGAAGAAACTCGGTGTTGAAAGGATAATCTCTGTCAGCGCTGTTGGAAGCATGAGGGAGGAGATTGAGCCGGGTCA
>MHEL01000124.1:0-9871 GCA_001803815.1 Nitrospirae bacterium RBG_19FT_COMBO_42_15
CAAACTTGTCTGTTACAACAAGGTAGAGGAAGGTGATGTAGAGGAAGGTTAATAAAGAGATAGCGGAAACAGTATAAAGCAAAAACCCCCTTTTTAATACCCTCTTTTTAAATTGCGTTAAAAGTTTCTTAAAATTCCTTATTATATCTTTTAATAATCTTGTCTTTTGCATTTTAATTACTTGACCCTTGCCCCTACACCCTTGACCCTATTCTACCCTGCCTCCCTCCAGTTTTTGCCTGTGCCTATGTCTACTTTAATCGGCACAGACATTGGCATTACATTTTCCATCTCTTTTTTAACCAGCTCTTTAATAATTTCCAGCTCATCCTCTATCACCTCAAAGACAAGCTCATCATGCACCTGAAGTATCATCATTGATTTTAATCTTTCCTTATCAAGCCTATTATCAATGTTAATCATTGCCATCTTTATTAAATCAGCGGCGCTTCCCTGAATAGGCGTATTTACAGCCATCCTTTCCCCGAAGTTCCTTGTTGCGCCGTTTGCGCTTATTAACTCAGGTATGCTGCGTTTTCTGTTCAGGATAGTTGTTACATAGCCCTTTTCCTTTGCCTCTGCAATGGTCTTATCAATAAATTCCTTTACTCCTTTGTAATGCACAAAATAATTATCTATATATGCCTTTGCCTCATCAACAGGGATACCCAAGTCTGACGAGAGGCCGTATGGGCTCATGCCATAGACAATGCCGAAGTTTACTGTCTTTGCAAATCGCCTCATGTTTGAATCAACCTTATCAGGCTCAACGTTAAAAAGCTCTGCTGCTGTCCTCGTATGCACATCCTCATCCTTCTTAAAGGCGTCTGTCAAAACCTCATCGTTTGACAGGTGGGCAAGTATCCTAAGCTCTATCTGTGAATAATCAGCAGAAATAAGTATCTTGCCTTCTTCTGCAACAAATGCCTCCCTTATCCTCTTGCCGAGCTCTGTGCGTATTGGTATATTTTGCAGGTTAGGCTCGCTGCTTGAGAGCCTTCCTGTTGATGTTACTGTCTGGTTTAAAGATGTGTGTATCCTCTTTGTCTTTGGATGCACCATCCTTGGCAAGGCATCAATGTATGTTGATTTTAATTTTGTCAATTGCCTGTAATTCAAAAGCTCCTTTGGAAGCTCATGCTGGCTTGCAAGGGTTGTAAGCACCTCTTCATCAGTTGAATGGCCTGTCTTTGTCTTTTTTACCGGCTTTAAGCCAAGCCTTGTAAAGAGGACCTCGGATAATTGTTTTGGAGAATTGATATTGAACTCTCCGCCGGCAAGCGAATATATTCTTTTAACAAGATCATTTAATAACGCATCAACCTCTTTGGACAAGCTGTTCAGGAAATCCGTATCAACCTTAACGCCATTCATCTCTATCCTTGCAAGCACAGGGATAAGCGGAAGCTCAACATCATAAAAAAGTTTATCAAGTCCCTGCTCCTTTAGCATCGGGTTGAGAAGCTTTGTAAGCTGATATGTTATGTCTGCATCCTCGCAGGAGTAATTAGTTGCAGTCTCTATATCCACCTCGCTGAAATTCTTCTGCCCCTTGCCAGAGCCTGTAACATCCTTGAATGTTGTCATTATGTGATTCAGATACTCAAGGGCGATATTATCAAGGCCGTGGCTGTATTTATTTGGATTTAACAGATAAGATGCAACCATTGTGTCAAATGAGATGCCTGATAAGCCAATTCCATGATTTTTGAAAACAATAATCTCATACTTTATGTTCTGTCCGATTTTTTTTATCTTATCATCCTCAAGAAGGGGTTTAAGCTGATTCAATACCCACTCAATCTTTAACTGCTCCGGTGCGCCAAGATAACGGTGGCTGACAGGGATATAAAATCCCTCATCCTTTTCTATTGAGATGGATATGCCGACAATCTCTGCAAGCATCGGGTCTTCGCTTGTTGTCTCTGTATCAATGCTTAGCTCGCCTTTTTCCCTTATCTTTTTTATTAATTGAAGAAGGGCATCCTCTTTTAATACAGTTGAGTATTTTTTTTCCTCTAATGAGGACGCCTCTACTGAAATCTGCTTTAACAGGCTTGTAAATTCAAGTTCTTTTAAAAGGCTGAGCAGGATAGCATTATCCGGCTCCTTCTTTTTATATTTATTTAGATTTATTTCAATTGGACAGTCTAATATAATAGTTGCAAGCTCCCTGCTAAGCCTTGCAATATCAGCAGAGCCTTTTAGGGCCTCTGCAAGCTTTGGTTTTTTTATCTTATCAATATTAGAAAGAAGATTCTCAATGCTTCCAAACTCTGCTATCAGGGCAGTTGCAGTCTTCTCTCCAATGCCATGCACGCCCGGGATATTATCAGATGCATCGCCCATCAGGCCCATTACCTCTACTACCTTATCAGGCGCAACTCCAAATCTCTCCACTACATCCTTTTCTTCATAGACCTTTTCTTTTAGGGTGTCATAGATCTTAATGTTCTGTGAAATAAGCTGGAGCATGTCCTTGTCGCCTGTTACAATAACCACATCAAAGTCCTTTTCCATCTTCTTTGAGATTGTGCCTATGATATCATCTGCCTCATAGCCCTCCATTAAAATGGCAGGGATATTAAATGCCTCCACGAGCTTGTGTATATATGGTATCTGCGGAATTAGGTCCTTTGGCATCTCAGGACGATGCGCCTTGTATTGTTCATATTCAATGTGTCTTTTTGTAGGCCCCTTTGTATCAAAGGCAATTGCAAGATAATCAGGCTTCTTCTCCTTAACAATCTTTAATAGCATATTTGTAAATCCGTAAATTGCATTTGTAGGAAGGCCTTTAGATGTGGCAAGGCTTCTTACGGCATGATAGGCGCGGTAGATGTATGAATTGCCGTCAATCAGATACAGCGTAGGTTTTGACATGGATACATATTACTGGAATGGACAAGGTATGTCAAATGGCAGATTTAGTGGTATCTGCTATTAATGCTTCTCTTATAGGCGGGCCATAGCCTGAGCCTGTTTTAGTGTTGCCTCTGCCTTCTTAAATTTGTCCAAAGCCCATGCCTGAAAGGCAGCGTAGGTCTCTTGCGTCTTTTCGTAAATTGGCACGCCGTCATAGGCAATCTCAAATAAAAGAAATGGGTCTGCCTCGTTTATCTGATATAGAGCAATGCGGGAATTGTTAAAGATATCAGCCATAGCCTTTACCAAACCCCTGTCCCAGTGAGTATCACACTCCTTTTTATTGCAGCGCACAGCAATATCAATATCATTTTTTTTGCAAGATAGTCCCTTTGACTCCATCCTGAAGAGGATTATCAGATCAAGATTAAAATCCTCTGCAAGGCTTTTTATTCTTTCTCTTCGTGTGGTTCGTAGCATAATATTTCAAATTTATAACTTAGCAGGTTGTTGAAAAACTCTATTTATGCTTCGACAGGCTCAGCATGAACGGAAAAATATACAATGAAATCAATGAGCCAACCGTTCACCCTGAGGTTCTCGAAGGATGAACAGTGAGTTTTTCAACAACCTGTTAGACGGCAAATTAAAAAGCCGTCAAATATACGCCAGCCAGTTCTTGTGCTTCGCATCTTTTCCCCTCACAATATCAAAGAAAGCAGACTGAAGCGCTGTTGTAATCGGTCCCGGCTTCCCTGCGCCGACCTGCCTGTTGTCAATCTCGCGGATTGGCGTTATCTCTGCTGCTGTGCCTGTAAAGAATGCCTCATCTGCAATATAAAGCTCATCTCTTGTAAACCTCGCCTCTGCAACCTGAATGCCCTTTTCTTTAGCAAGCTGTATGATTGAATCCCTTGTTATCCCTTCTAATATTGATGTAAGGGGCGTTGTCTTTAAGACATTGTTTCTCACTATAAATATATTCTCGCCCGGGCCTTCTGCAACATAGCCGTCTGTATCAAGCATTATTGCCTCGTCATATCCGTCTGTTACTACCTCTCTCTTTGCAAGCTGAGAGTTCACATAATAGCCGCAGACCTTTGCGCGCGTCATGCTTATATTTACATGGTGCCTGTTAATGGAGGAGACCTTTACGCGAATGCCTTTTTTAATACCCTCTTCCCCAAGATATGTGCCCCATGGCCATGCAGCAACAGAAACGCAGATTGGGTTATTCTTTACAAACAAGCCCATCTCGCCATAGCCAATGTATGCAATCGGCCTTATATAGCACTCCTCAAGCTTATTTATGCGCACAGTCTCTTTTATTGCCTCCTGAATCTCCTCGCTCGCAAAGGGTATCTTCATCTGGCAGATGTGCGCAGAAGAAAAGAGCCTGTCCACATGCTCCTTTAGCCTGAATATAACTGAGCCGTCCCCCCTTTTGTAGCAGCGAATCCCCTCAAACACGCCTAACCCATAGTGAAGGGTATGCGTTAAGACATGTATCTTCGCATCCTTCCAGTCAACAAATTTTCCATCCATCCAAATCTTTGATGTTTCCTTAAGCATTCTCTCCTCCCAAGCCTTATTTCTTTATTATTTTATTTATATCAGCCGACTGTCTATATTCTCAAATATATAAAAAAATATAGCAATATACCGCACAAAAGTCAATTTTTTTTCAAAACTTTGTTTCCTTGACACAAGGGGTGTTTTCGGTATAATCTTATATACGGGGATTGGTAATGCAATTTAATATGGCAGTAAACCCCGTTAGAGAACAAAACTCTCTAACGGTTATAAATGGCGGCCTTATGCAACTAAGCAACATTTTGTGCCGCCAACAGGAGTCAATGGCATGCTCTAACGGGGTAAAAAGAATATTCCTCTTCTCTGCCTTAATCTCATTAATCTTAATATTAAGCGCAAGTGCGTATGGCGGGGGGCTAAGCCCGGAGGACAAACTTTTCATTGTAGGCGCAGGCGCTTATGAAGACAAGCTATGGGATGTGGCTGCGTTAGCCTTTAGCAGATTGCTCGCCGAATACCCTGCAAGCAAAAAGGCAGAAGAGGTTACGCATCTGCTCGGCGTCTGTCACACGCAGATGAAGGAATACCAGTTTGCTATAAAGGTATTCACCGGGTTCTTGGAAAAATACCCTAAAAGCAGCATGCTTCAGATAGTCCTCATAAGACTTGGCGAGGTCTATCTGAAATCAGACAATCAGAACGAGGCTGTCAAGATATTTCAGCTCATATCATCATCAAGGGATATTGATAAAAATGCTGATGCCGCCATCTTCACATTAGGCGAGACATATGTAAAGATGGGCAAATACAAAGAGGCGGTAGAGGAATTTAGAAATTTTCCGCAAAGATTTCCTGAGAGCAAATTCAAAAACGAATCGTATTACTGGGCAGGCGAGGCCCTCTTTAACTTAGAGAATTATAAAGAGGCAAAGAATTATTATAAAAAATTTTATGACCTGATGCCTGAGCATCCCCTGTCAGATGATGCATTAAACGGCGTTGCGTGGTGTGAATACAAGAGCGGCGCATTGAAACCATCGCTTGCAGCATTCAATATGCTTATATCAAAATACCCTGACAGCGAGCTGATTCCAGCAGCGCTCTTCAGGACAGGCAATATAAATCTTAAACTCTCTAAAAGCAATGACGCGCTGAAGGCATTTCAGAAATTAGTTGAAAAATACCCGAAAGACAGGATAGCAATTGATGCGCATCTTGAACTTGGAAAATTATACACCCAAAAGAAAGAGTACTCCAAGGCAAGCCCTCATTTTATAAAAGCGCAGGAGTCTGAGATTATTGAGATGAAGACAGAGGCAAGCTACTATCTGGGCGAATCAGAGGCTGCAAGGGAGAAATATAATGATGCAATAGCCGCCTATGAAAGAATAATAAACTACGGCATTTCAGATATGTCATGGGTCTCTCTCGCCTATGTAAAGATAGGCGTAAACAAAGAGCGTTTAAAGTTATGGGATGATGCGCGGGCATCTTATCAAATGGCGCTTGAGATATTAGAAGATAAAGACCTGAAAACATTCGCAGAGGGAAGGCTTAAGGTATTAAAGGCAAGGGAAGCAGGCAAAAATTGAAAATTGGAAATTCTAAAATGAGAATGAAGGCTATAAAATTATTTCTCGCCATAACAGTTTATATACCCTTAATCAGCTTATATCCGGCATATGCGGAGGAGGGAAGGGAAAAGGTTATCATTCGCTTGCCTGAATTTATTATCTTTTCTGAGGAGCAGCTTCAGGAGGCGCCGCCGGTTAAGCCTGAAAAGGCAGCGCCCTTCAAAGATCTTAAGGGATTAAAGGATGATGTTCCAACACCTGATTCCATGACCACGCCTGATGCAAAGGCAAAAGAGAACCTTAAAAAAACAAAGCCGCCTCAGGCTTTAACAGGATGGGTCTATGGAAACAGTGTTGCCCTGTTCTTAGCCACCATCACAGGCGATGAACCTGCTGATGAGGCGCTCTTTAAGTCCGGCCTGCATTTTTATAAAAACGAGGAATATAAAAAGGCTGTTGAGGCATTCAAAAAATTAATCAGGAAATATCCAAAGAGCGAATATGTCTCCGCCTCTTCATACTGGCTTGCAGAATCCTATTATGCAGCGGGAAACCTGAAAGACGCTCTTGACGCTTATGAGGATACAATAAAAAAATACCCTGAGTCCGATTACTGGGACTATGCCCACTATTCATTAGGATGGCTCTATGTTAATGAGGGTGATTACAACAAGGCGGTATTCTATTTTACAAAGGCGACAAAATCACCGGTAAGCAGCCTTGCATACTCTGCCCAATTTTGGGTGGGCGACTGCCTTATGCGGCTTAAGAAATATGAGGATGCAATCATGGTATTTCACACGTTGACATATTCAGGTATTACCTCAAAGCTGTTAAATGAAAAAACCTTTTCTGAAGGCATAGAAAAATTTGTTGACGGGAAGGAGAATTACAGGGAATTTATCAGCCGCTTTCCCTTTCCGCAAAGCCTTTTGATAAATACTGCATTGTATGGCCTTGGCGTCTCTGGAAGAGGCATGGAAGCGGGTGGCATATCCTTCCAGAGATCTGATATAAAAGGGATTAAAAATGTTGTCTGGGGCATAAACATAAATACAGATATAAAATACCTTGAGGCAGCAATGTACAGGACTGCCTTAGCGCACATTGCCTTGAACAGGATGGAAAAGGCAAGGGAAGAGGCAAAGAGGCTGAAGCAGATGAACCCCCAGACAAATTTTTCAGATTATATAGAATTTGAGGCTGGCGCCCATTATTACAAGAATAAAAACAAAAAGGATGCATTAAAAATATTCCAATTTCTCGCAAAGAATACCCTTCAGCCTGACCTTGCGCCAGTTGCTGAATTTATGGTTGGTGAAATACTTTATCAGGATGGAAAGGTTAGCGAGGCGCTGTCAAGTTATGAGAAGGCTGAAAAAAACCAGGAAAGGCCCCTCCTTAGCATAATTGCCTCATATAAATCCAGCATCATCCTGTATCAGAGGCATGAATATGAGGGGGTATTGAAGAAATTGCTGCCTGTAAAAGGCAAATCAATACTTGCAAAACATAAGGATGACATAAATTATTTAATAGCAGAATCGCTCTCTGCATTAGGGAAATATGATGAGGCTCTCTCATCTTATCAAACGATACCAAATACAAGCCCTTTAAATGAAAAGGTTCAATATGGCAGGGCTTGGGTCTATTATAAGAAAGGCCTCTTTAAAGAGGCGATAGAGTCATTTAATATATTCATTGATAAATATCCAAAAAGCCCTTTAAGGGAAGATGCCCTGTTTCGCATTGCAGATTCCTATCTTGGACTCAAGGACTTCAGCGCCTATTACAAAGCCTATGTCCAGCTTATCAAGGAGTATCCTGCAGGCAGCCAGAATAGCTGGATAGCTTTGCAAGCCGGACTTGTTATGTATAAAGAAGAAAAATTTGATGATGCAGCAGCTGTCTTTAAAAATATAGCGGCGAGGGCGCCAAAATCAAAAGAGGCAGAGGAGGCGTCATTCCGCCTTGGGTGGTCATTTTTCAGGATGAATGATTATAAAAAGTCTGTATCAGAATTCAGCAATCATATAAACAATTATCCCCAGAGTCCGTTTACAGCAGAGGCGTTCTTAAAGATTGGCGATTCCTACTACAATCTTAAAGAGTATGCAAAGGCTCTGGAACATTATAATAATGTAAAATACAAACACCATAAGAGTCCGTTTGTAAAGGATGCAGAATACGGCGCCATCCTTGCACACAAACAGCTTGGCAACAGCGAGGCTGCAAGAACAGAGGCGGAAAGGTTTGTAAAAAAGAATCCAAAAGCGCCAATATCAATAACACTGCAATTTCAGACAGCAGAGGAGCTTGAGGCAAAGAAAAAGCTTGGAGAGGCCCTGCTTGCTTACAGGACACTCCTGTCAATCTCTGAGACCAGCGAATTTTCAGATATTGCTTTGTATAGAATCGGCAGGATCCTTTTTGAGACAAGAGAATTTCATAATTCCATATCAAGCCTCAATCAGCTCATAAATAATTATCCAAAGAGCGCATATCTGACTGACGCCAAATTAAAGATAGCAGAATCATATTTACAGATTGCAGATTATGAAAATGCAATAATAAATTTCAAAAAGTTCGTTTCACTCTACCCTGATAATGCAAATGCGCCTGACGCGATATTCAAGACAGCCGCAGCCTACGGCAGATTAAAAAAGACAGATGATGCGATAAAGACCTATAAAGAATTTCTTGCAAAATTTCCTGAGCATAAGGCAGCGCCGAATGCCTATCTCTCCATGGCGCAATACTATCGCAATGACAAGATGGATAAAAAGACGGCTGCTGTATACTATCAAAATGCAACGGAACTCCAGAATGAGGAGATTGCAGCAGAGGCGCAATACAACCTCGGAGAATTGGCGCTTGCTGAAGGCAGGAGCGATGATGCAAAGATTGAGTTTATGAAGACCTGTTACCTATACCCAAAGATAGAAAAGTGGGGCTCTCTGGCGCAATTAAAAACAGCGGAAATTTTTGAAAAAGAGAAAAAGCAGACTGCTGCTTTCGCCCTTTATCAAAGGATAATTGATAAATCAAAAAATAAAGAGGCTGTGCAAGCCTCAGGCGAAAAGATTAAGGATTTAAAGGGGGCTGCTGCACAATGACCAAGAATGCAGTAACAGCAGAATCTATCAACAAGGGGTTCCATGCAATTGTTATTTCCGACAAAATAACTAAGGAGATAATCATCTCCACTACCCTGCATTTTTTTATTGTTTTTTTGTTTATCTTTTTTCCTCCTTTTTTTATGCAGATAAAGGAGCCAAACATAACAGAGGTCACGCTGATTAATACCATTGACCCCATACCAATACCATCAATAAAAGAAGAGATGCAGTCGCCTGTGCCTGTGCCTGCGCCTGTGATACAAAAGGCAGCCCCTAAAATTCCAAAGATAAAAGGCATACCACAGCCTAAAGAGGGCATTACTGACGAACCTGTAAAGGATATTAGTCCAAAGATCGGCCTTCCAAGAAGGTCTGACACCGGCAGAAAAGAGATGGCTTCGTTTTCCAAAAAGGCTTTAGGCACAGATGATGTGCCTCTGCCTGACAGGTCTTTTATAGAGGGAGGAAAAGGGACGCAAACAGCCCTTCCTACAAATAAAAAGGGCGAGGCAGTAGGGGGGAGCGAGGCATTTGGAATAAAAGGCAGCGCCGGCAAAAGAAAGCTCATATTCAGGCCCCCGCCGCCGTCTGTTGATACATCAGTAACTGTTACAATTGAACTTGAATTCAGGATACTTAGCGACGGTTCTGTTGCGGATGTTATGCCGGTGCGAAAGGCGGATATTAAGCTTGAAGAAATAGCTATCAGCTATCTGAAAAACTGGCGGTTCAATACAGTATCAGATGACGAGAAAGACGTGTATGTAGGCATTGTGCCTA